>NZ_SULK01000001.1:323178-421924 GCF_007115085.1 Clostridium sp. HBUAS56017
TTGTTTCAGGCTTAGTTGAATGGAGTTTTGACAAAATAAAATCTATGGTTGAAGGTTATGGCTTTTCTATGATTGAAAAACATCAAAGCAATGAGTGGATTACAGCTATATTTAACAGATAATAAAAGAAGTTTCACATTTAAGAAAACTCTTTAATTTTTAAGTAGCTTATGTTTCCATAAAAGAATGTCTTAAAATTTCTAAGACATTCTTTTCTTCTTTTTATTATTAACTTTTTTCCCACTACTTCTACTCTCAGCCTTTGCCCTTCTTTTTGCTATTTCCCTTTCACGTTCTTCTAACTTTCTTTTTTCTATCCTATCAGAAGTTTTTACAAGAGCAAGAGATGAAAAAAACCAAACAACTCCTAATATGACAGCAGCTACAGCTGAAGTTATAAAACTTTCTTTATTGGGAATGCCTTTATATGTTACATTGTAAGTATGTGAAGTTGAAAATACAAGAAAAGCAAATATAATACTAAAAACGACTCCATTTAATTTACTCACCCTAACGGCATTTATATACTTATCTATTAATTTAATCATATTCCATTCTCCCCTTTGAAAACTTATACATAATATTTATTATAGCATTTTATTCCAAATACAACAATTACTTATATACCATTTGGCAAATAAAAAAACACCAGGAATTAACCTAGTGTTCAAAACAAATTATACGAGATAAGCCGTAAGCGGGGTCCTGTATTAAGCAATCATCTATCTAGGTCTATCGTTACCAATAGACTCAAGCGACACACCCAGAGGCGGAGCGGGCAACTCCTTAAATGCCTCTCTATTCGGTCTTGCTCCAAGTGGGGTTTACATAGCCGTGAAGTCGCCATCACGCTGGTGAGCTCTTACCTCGCCTTTCCACCCTTACCTACATTAAGTAGGCGGTATATCTCTGTTGCACTATCCTTCAAGTCGCCTTGACTGGACGTTATCCAGCACCCTGCCCTGTGGAGCCCCGACTTTCCTCTCCTAGCTCAAAGGCTAGCAGCGATTGCCTGTCTTACTCGCAAGACTTATGATAACACATAACCAAATACATTACAACAACAAATTTTGTTAAGGTACAAATATAAATAATAGAACCAGCAAAACTATAACAATTAACCCATATAAACCCACCCCACATAGTAGCAATGTTGCCAACAAAGCAGCTAAAATTATACATTTAAATGGACTTATTATGGCAAAAATAGGCCATCTTAAGAATTTTTTAAATCCTTTATTAAATGAATTCTCACAATTATCTCTTAAATTACTAAAAGGATTTCTATACCTCTTACTAATATTAATCCCCCCATTTATATCGCTTATTAATTTCATACTACTATAATATTCATAGCTTTTATAAAATTGCTAATATTTGCCATATATTATTGCTTTATGTTTACTTTACATATATACTTAAAATAGTTATACAGCAGTAAACAGGGGGGATTTTCATGAAAAAAATTTTACTACTACTAACACTAATTTTAACCTTTTCATTATTTGGATGTAATTTATTTGGTAATAAATCGGAACCAACTTATCCTCAAGTGGATGATAGCGCAAAACTAGATTTCAGCAAACTACAAGATCTAGGTTTGCAAAAAGATGACATCAAGTTAAATATTAATGGAAAAACTATAGAATTATCCACTCCAATTTATTTAGATAAAAACAGATATTATTTTTGTCTAAATGATTTAGTCGACAAACTTTCTGGAAGCTTAGAAAGAGAAGAAAAAGAATTAAAAATTAATCTTCTTGATAAATCCTTTAATATAAACTTGTCACAAAACACCTTTTCATTAAATTCAAATAACTATAAACTAAAAAAAGAATTAATTTCTCAAGACAAATTCTATTACATTTGCTTTTCTGATATCTCAAATATATTAAATATGTATACAAGATGGGATATCCAAAGCAAAACTATATTCTGCAAAACTGATGGATATACTGAAGATAATATAATTCCATACAAAAGCAAAATAGACCAAGTTGGATTTTTAAGGTTAGAAGATATAGATTTAACAACTCTTCCTTATGACAAAGATTTTCTAGATAAAATAAGAATTATAGGAAACTATCTCTATAAGAAAAATATTCCGTATCATATAGCATGGATTCCGAGGTTCGTTTCTCCTCCTAACCATATTGATATCGACCCAATGACAAGAAATGACTTTCAAAATGCAGAAATGATATTTACTTTAGATTATTTTACAATGCATAATGGATTAATAGGATTGCATGGATATACTCATCAAGCAGGAAATGAAGAATCTGCCTTAGGTGTTGAATTTGGCCACAAACAACCTTCAACAGATAACTTTAGAGAGAAAATAAAAAAGGCAATAGATACTGCAAAGCATTTAGATATTCCAATAGATTTCTTTGAGACACCACACTATCAAATTACACCAGAACAAAACAAAATAGCTGAAGAGTACTTTAAAATTTTATATTATCCTTTTGAAGATAAAGGCCGTAACGGAATAGATCTTACTAAACCACAACTAAGTCCTTACAATAAATCTTCATATTATATATCAACACCACTTGATTATATTCATGATAATAAAATTGAAAATTCCATTAATGTTATAAAAAATGCAGATATAAAGAAAATGGGAAGCCTTTTCTTCCATCCTCGATTAGATTTTTCATATATAACTTTATCTAATGACAATGGAATTCCAAGCTATACTTACAAAGATGATTCAGTCTTGAAAAGAGTTATAACAGCTTTAGAAAACAAGGGATTTAAGATGTCCAAAGTAACAGATATAAAATAAAAATAAGCCATAAAGATAAAAAATATCTTTATGGCTTATTTTTTATAGAAAACTATATGGATCTTTACTAACTTTAGAAGATATAAATTTAACATCATTAAATTTACTTTTTAACTTTTTCATAACATCTAAAAAAACAATCCATTCTGTTGAAAAATGTCCCGGATCTAATATAGTAACACCAAGCTCTTTGTAATCTAAAGCAAAATGATAAGAAGTATCTCCTGTAACTATACAATCAGCTCCCAACGCTAGAGCTTTACCAAAGAAATCTTGCCCACTTCCATTTATTATAGCTATTCTTTTAATACTTTTATTTGCTATTACACCTCTCATATTTTCGATATTTAAGGATTCTTTAATCTTTTTAATAAAAACTTCTACTGAAAGCTCTTCATTTAATTCTATAAATCTTCCTATTCCTGAATCCTCATATCCCTTTATTGAACTCTTTTCAATTAACGTGCTATGGCTAAACCCTAACATCTTCACTATCTTTTCATTTATTCCACCTTTTGCAGAATCTAAATTTGTATGACTTGAATATAGTGAAATATCACTTTTAATCAACTCTATTACCTTCCATCCTTGTAGGTCTTCCCTCACAATTCTATTCGGTTTCTTAAAGAATAATGGATGGTGAGTAATGATTAAATCTATCTGATTTTCTTTAGCCTCATTAATGACTTCTTTTGTACAATCCAAAGCCAAAAGCACTTTTTTAACTAACTTTTCTTCTTCCCCAACCATAAGTCCTATATTATCATAACTTTCTTTTAAAAATGGAGGAGCTATAATTTCCATCTCTTTAATTATATCTCTAACTTTTGTAGTCATTATTCTGAAACCTCCAACTTAAATCTTTGAATATAATCTAATTTATCACTTATCTCATCTTTTCTCTTTTTAGCTGACTCACTATCATCTTTGATAAATCTTAGTATCTTTTCATACTTTTCTTTCTTACTCTCTAAATAAGAATTCATTAGTTTATGTTTCTCCCTTAATAAAATTGGAGAAATCTCATAAAAAATAGGGTTTAATTCTGTAAGCCCTACTGAATTAGATTTTTTAACCTTAAACAACTCATAATATATCCCTTCATCTAAGCACAAATCTTCTGCCAATATTTCATATCCATTAGTATACAAATATTCTCTAAGAACTTCTGGGTTTTGAGCTGGTTGAAGTATCATAAATTTATAAGATAATAGCTTGTTTTTATCTTTTTCAAGTATATCTCTAATTAAATTTCCACCCATTCCTGCAATAACCACAGAATCTACTTCTCCTTTTTTAACAGTCTCTAATCCTCCACCAAATCTAACCTCTACTTTATCTTCTACATTCTCTAAAACTACATTAAGCTTAGCTTTTTTTACCGGATCCTTATTTATATCTGATGCTATTGCCCTCTCACATAGACCCTTTTTAACTGCATAAATAGGAATATATCCATGATCAGTCCCAACATCTATAATACTATTGCACTTATCTATATAATCAGCTATAAACATAAGTCTCTTACTTAATTCCATAAACACATAACTCCCCTTAGTATTAAAAAACATCTGTCATAAAACAGATGTTTTTATATATTAATCTAAATAATCTTTAAGTTTTTTACTTCTTGATGGATGTCTAAGTTTTCTTAAAGCTTTAGCTTCAATCTGTCTTATTCTTTCCCTAGTAACATTAAACTCTTTACCTACTTCTTCTAGAGTTCTTGCTCTTCCATCATCAAGCCCAAATCTAAGCCTTAAAACTTTTTCTTCTCTTGGAGTTAATGTATCCAATACATTAATTAATTGTTCCTTAAGCATAGTAAAGGCCGCTGCTTCAGCTGGTGCTGGTGCTTCATCATCAGGAATAAAATCTCCTAAATGGCTGTCTTCTTCTTCCCCTATTGGAGTTTCTAATGATACAGGCTCTTGAGCAATTTTTTGTATTTCTCTAACCTTTTCAACTGGTAAATCCATAACCTTTGATATTTCTTCTGGGAAAGGATCTCTTCCTAACTCCTGTAGTAACTGTCTTTGCACTCTAATAAGCTTATTTATTGTTTCAACCATATGAACTGGAATTCTAATAGTTCTCGCTTGGTCAGCAATAGCCCTTGTTATCGCTTGCCTAATCCACCAAGTAGCATATGTTGAAAATTTAAACCCTTTTCTATAATCAAACTTCTCTACTGCTTTTATAAGTCCTAAATTTCCTTCTTGTATTAAATCTAGGAACAGCATTCCTCTACCCACATATCTCTTTGCTATACTTACCACAAGTCTAAGATTCGCTTCTGCCAACTTCTTCTTAGCCTTCAAATCTCCATCTTCAATTCTTTCAGCAAGTTCTATTTCTTCCTCAGATGTTAGTAGTGGAACCTTCCCTATTTCCTTTAAGTACATTCTTACAGGATCATCTATAGCAATTCCTTCTGGAACAGATAAATCTATTTCTTCTTCTTCTTCCTCTTCTGCTCCATTTAAATCTCCGATGACCTCTATTCCCATTGATTCTAGCACCTCGTAGATTTTTTCAATTTGTTCAGTACCTAGTTCTATGTTCTCTATTTCATCCATTATTTCTTTATATGTTAAAGTGCCGCTCTTTTTACCTTTTTCAATTAAACTTTTTACTACGGACATCTTTGCATTCTTATCTTTATTACCATTATCTTTACTTGATGCCTTTGTCTTTGTTTCTTCTGCCATTTAATTGTTACCTCCTTTCGCTATGACCATTAGAACACCTCCGTACCTTTAACTCCTCTGTTAACTTTTTAAGTTCAACAGCAAGTTTTATTGATTCTTCAATCATACCCTTTTGTTCCAATTTCTTTTGCTCTTTTTTAAGACTTTCAATCCTCTCTTGTAGCTTAAATGATTTCACTTTATTAATATAATCTTCTATTAATTTTTCTGTATCTTGAGCTTCTAAAACCTCAATTTCTTTAATTTTTACCCATTCTTTTGAAGATTCAATATCATCACAACTATTTTCGACATAGGATAAAAGATTTTCAACTTTTTCTTCTCTTCCTCTACATAAAAAAGAAAATATCTTTTTATGGGCTTCTAAATTAAAATCTTCTATAGATAGAGTTTTAATTATAACCTCATAATATTCATCCTTAAACATTAACTTAATCAAAGATTTCTCTGCTTTTATATAACCTGGCTCTACATATAATTTTGTTCCAATTTCTTCCTTTTTATTCATAAAAGGCTCTTCTTTTATGTTTTTAGCCATTCTTAACAAATCATACAAAGATTGTTCTTTTAATCCTGTATCCTCTGATATTTTTTTTATGTATACGTCTTTCTCAACCGGATTCAAGTCAGCTAAAATATCAGTAACTCTCTCCCCATAAATAATAAGTGATTGTTCATCCTTAAAATTAATTCCTTCTTCCGCCCTCTTTAGCCTATAATTTATTAAAGGAACAGCATTATCAATTAATTTTAAAAATGCAGCTTTACCATTGGATCTGATAAATTCATCTGGATCTTTTCCTTTAGGAATAATAAGAACTCTAACATCAAACCCAGCGTCTCTCAAAATTTCAAGTCCTCTAAGAGTTGCTGTTTGCCCTGCCACATCTGCGTCATAAGAAATAATAACCTTATCAGCATATCTTTTTAACAGTCTTGCTTGGTTTACCGTTAAAGCAGTTCCTAAGGATGCAACTACGTTTGTAATTCCATATTGATGAAGGGATATGCAATCCATATATCCTTCTACAATTACAAAATATCTATCTTCCATTTTACTTTTAATGGCAAGATTTAATCCATATAAATTAGTACCCTTCTGAAAAACTAAAGTTTCTGGTGAATTTAAATATTTAGGTTTTGAATCATCTAAAACTCTTCCGCCAAACCCAATTACTCTCCCTTTTATATCAAAGACGGGAAATATGACTCTATTCCTAAACCTATCATAAATTGTATTCTTTTTTTCATTTCTTATAACCAAACCAGCTTCAAGCATTAACTCATCCTTGATTCCAATTCGTTTTAAATGATAGATTAAATTACTCCAGCTATCCTTAGCGTATCCTAATCCAAATTTTCTTATTGTAGATTCCTGAATTCCTCTATTTAAAAAATATTCTTTTGCTTTTTTATTAGCCATTAAATTATTAAAGAAAAACCTACCTGTTTCAACATTTACTTTAAACAGGAAATCTTTTTTTCTTGAAATATTGCTAGGCTCTCCATTACCTAAATCTAGAGGAACATTAACCCTTTCAGCTAAGAGCTTTATTGCTTCAATAAAGTTTAAGTTTCTTTGTTTCATTACAAAAGTAATGACATTTCCAGCTTCTCCACAAGAAAAGCATTTATATATCTGCTTATCCTGCGATACAGAGAATGAAGGAGACTTATCATTATGAAACGGACAAAGTCCCATGTAATTTCTTCCTGTTCTCTTAAGCTTAACTGATTCAGAAACTATATCTACAATATCATTTTCTTGTTTAACTTTTTCAATAATATCTTCTGAAATACGCAAGGAGTATTCTCCCTCCTTACAAAAAAATTTTTCACCAATTTTATATTATTCGACATGCTAGTTTAAAATCCTTCTTCAAATTAAATGATTTTTATTTCTACTCTATTATTTTCTCACATTCAAGGGTAAATTATTCTATAATTTAATATATTACCAATTTTGGTACATATACTTTATTGAATAAATTCAAGCAATAATCATCACTCATTCCTGCTATGTAATCTGATACTCCACGTTCTCTACTTTCTACATTAGCAATATCAAAATAAAGTTTAGGCATCTGCTCTGGATATTTCATAAAATATTTTATTAATTGTTCTAAAACAAATTTTGCCTTCTTTCTTTCTTCTTTTAACTCATCACTTAAATAGACATTTTTGAACATAAAAGTTCTAAGTTCTCTCATTGCTTCCCCAATTTCTGAACTTAAACCAACTTCACGAATTCCATTATCTAAATTTTTTTTCGATGTTTTTATTAAATCCGATACTAAAGTATTTATTCTATCCGAATGAGAATGACCAAGCACATTACAAAGTTCCCTAGGTAAAATTTCTTCACTTAACAAACCAGCCCTTACAGAATCATCTATATCATGATTAATATATGCAATCTTATCACTATATTGAACTATTCTTCCCTCTAATGTTCTTGCACCTTTATTGTTACTACTAAGACCGCTGTGATTAAGTATTCCATCTATTACTTCTTCAGTAAGGTTAAGACCATTACCTTCCTTCTCTAATTTCGTTACAACTCTTACACTTTGTTCATTGTGTCTAAATCCTTGAGGCAAAAATTCATTTAAAACTTCTTCTCCATTATGTGCAAATGCAACATGCCCCAAATCATGCCCTAACGAAATAGCTTCTACAAGTGTTTCATTTAATCCAATTCCAACAGCTATAGTTCTTGCTACTTGGCTAACTTCTAACGTATGAGTTAATCTAGTTCTATAATGGTCTCCAAAGGTTTTTATATAAACTTGTGTTTTGTGTTTAAGCCTTCTGAAGGATTTTGAGTGAATTATTCTATCTCTATCAATCATATAACAGGTTCTAAAATTATCCACTTCTTCATCTATCTCTCTACCATTAGTCTGAGATGAAAAAGCAGCCTCTTTTATTAATGTCAACCTCTCAGAGCTTTCAATTTTTTCCCTTACGTTCATATATCATCACCTCTTTTTTATTATTCTATACTTATCTCCTAAATCCTTTATTTATTGCATGTAAATATTATTTGCATAAACATTAATTTTATATCTAAAAATATTAAAATTTTGAAAATCTCTATAGTATATTTAAGGAATTAAATTAATATCATAGTAATGAGTAATCTTTAAGGAGAATCAAATGAGTAGTATAGTGTGTAACCCAGACAAATCAGTCTTCTATGAAGAAAATATTTTAAAAAACATTTTACCATACTTTAATATCTTCGAAGCAAATGTTTCTATGGTAAAATTCAAAGATACTGATAAGCAAAGAGCAGTCTATAGAATAGATTTCAACTCCCATTCATACTGTCTAAAAAAAGTTTACTTTCCAGAGGAAGAACTTTTATACGTTTATTCTTCATTAGAATGGCTTTATAGAAATGACTTGAATGTTCCTAAACTTCTGCCCTCTTCTAATAATGGTAGATTTGCAGAGTATAATGATATGCTTTTCATACTTACTCCTTGGATTGAGGGTATAAAATGTAATTTTGATAAATTCAACGATGTAATTTCTTCTTCAATAGAACTAGCAAAACTACATAAATGTTCCCAGAACTTTACCCCTATTTACGGTAGCATAATCCGAACTGGATTTGATAATATATATATTTCAAATTCAAAACACTTTGAACAACTTCTACAAATCTCAAATTTGGCTTTTAAAATCCAAGACTCATTTTCGAAAAAATTTATTGATGATTTTGATGTTAACTTAGAATTATGTAAGATATCATTAGAACTCTCTTCAAATATAAATTCAAAAGATTTATCCATATCTTTATGTCACGGTGATTATGTAAATAAAAATATCATTTTTTCATCTGATAAAAAATTATGGATAATAGATTTTGACAAATGCAGATTAGACTATTGTGCTCATGATCTTTCTTACTTTATGAGAAGACTTTTAAAAAGAGAAAATACTAACTGGAACATCGACATAGCTATGTCAATTCTTAAAGCATATAACACTTATAAACCATTAACTAAGTCGGATCTAAAGTATATAATATCTTATATTGCATTTCCACAAAAGTATTGGAAAATATCTAGAGATTATTATAAAAACATAAATAAATGTAGCAAAACATCTTTCCAAACCTTAATTAATAAAGCAAGTGCTAGAAATGAAAATCAACTTAATTTTATTAATTATATTACTAATAGATTGTCTAAAAACAATTGGACTCTAGGAAATTAAATAAAAATTCCTGCAATATATGATTTATTGCAGGAATTTTTTATTTATCTCTTATTTTTTACTTGTGCTTGAGCTGCTGCAAGTCTTGCTAAAGGAACTCTAAATGGTGAGCATGATACATAATCGAGTCCAACATTATGACAGAATTCAACTGATGATGGATCCCCTCCATGTTCTCCACATATTCCTAAATGAATATTAGGTCTAGTTGCTCTTCCTTTTTCAGCTGCTAATTTAACTAACTCTCCAACACCTGTTTGATCTAACTTAGCAAATGGATCTTGTTCATAAATTTTCTTTTCATAATATGCTCCTAAGAATTTAGCCGCATCATCTCTTGAGAAGCCAAAAGTCATTTGAGTTAAGTCATTTGTTCCAAATGAGAAGAACTCAGCTTCCTTAGCAATTTCATCTGCTGTAAGTGCTGCTCTTGGTATTTCAATCATAGTACCAACATGATATTCTAAATTAACACCTTTTTCTTTCATTACTTCTTCAGCAGTTTTAACTACAACATCCTTAACATATTTTAATTCCTTAATCTCGCCTACTAATGGAATCATTATTTCAGGAATTACATTATATCCTTTTGAATTTCTAACTTCTATGGCAGCTTCTATTACAGCTCTGGTTTGCATTTCAGCTATCTCTGGATAAGATACAGCCAATCTACATCCTCTATGACCCATCATAGGATTAAATTCATGCAATCCTTCAACTGTAGCCTTTAAATCAGCAAATTCCAATCCCATCTCCTTAGCTAAAGCTTCTATATCTTCATCACTATGAGGTACAAACTCATGTAGAGGTGGATCTAAAAATCTAATTGTTGCTGGTTTTCCTTCTAAAG
This sequence comes from Clostridium sp. HBUAS56017, assembly GCF_007115085.1. Taxonomy (NCBI): domain Bacteria; kingdom Bacillati; phylum Bacillota; class Clostridia; order Eubacteriales; family Clostridiaceae; genus Clostridium; species Clostridium sp. HBUAS56017. The sequence continues at coordinate 333,764 of NZ_SULK01000001.1, forward strand.
CTTCATAAATTTCTATAAAGTCTTGTCTTTGCATTGGAAGTATTTTATCTAACGCTTTTCTTCTTTCCTCTTCATTCTTGGAAACTATCATTTCCCTAACAGCCATTATTCTATCTTCAGCAAAGAACATATGCTCTGTTCTACATAATCCTATACCTTCAGCTCCAAATTCAACTGCTTGCTTTGTATCTCTTGGAGTATCTGCATTTGTTCTAACTTTTAACTTTCTAATTTCATCTGCCCACCCCATAAATGTAGCAAAGTGCCCTGATATTTCAGGTGAAACTGTTTTAACTTTTTCTACATACACGTTACCAGTTGAACCATCAATTGAAATATAATCATTTTCTCCGTAAGTCTTACCCCCTACAGTTAATGTTCTTTTAACCTCATCTACCTTAAGGTCTCCGCAACCTGCAACACAGCAAGTTCCCATTCCTCTAGCAACAACAGCAGCATGTGAAGTCATCCCACCTCTTACAGTTAAGATACCTTCTGCGGCTATCATCCCCTCAATGTCTTCAGGTGAAGTTTCAAGCCTTACTAAAACTACCTGTTCACCTTTTTCAGCTCTTTCTTTAGACTCCTCTGCTGTGAATGCTATTTTACCACAAGCAGCTCCTGGTGATGCAGGAAGTCCTTTTGCTGCTGGTACTGCTTTTTTAAGTTCTTCTTGATCAAAAGCAGGATGCAATAATGAGTCTAATTGCTTAGGTTCAACCTTTAGTATTGCTTCTTCCTTAGAAAGCATTTTTTCATCAACTAAATCTACAGCTATTTTTAAAGCAGCCTGAGCTGTTCTTTTACCATTTCTAGTTTGAAGGAAATATAGCTTACCTTCTTCTATAGTTATTTCCATGTCTTGCATATCTTTATAATGAGTCTCTAATGTATTTATAATATCAGTTAATTGTTTATATATAACTGGATCTTGCTCTTCTAATTGTGAAATTGGTTGTGGAGTTCTAATACCTGCAACAACATCTTCTCCTTGTGCATTCATTAAATATTCTCCATATATTTTCTTTTCTCCAGTTGCTGGATTTCTTGAGAATATAACTCCTGTTCCTGATGTTTCACCCTTATTACCAAATACCATCTGTTGTACATTTACAGCTGTTCCCCATTCTCCTGGTATATCATTAAGTCTTCTATACACTATTGCTCTTGGATTATCCCATGATCTAAATACAGCTGTAATAGATTCAACTAATTGAACCTTTGGATCTTGTGGGAATTCTTCTCCCTTTTCATTCTTATAAATCTTCTTAAACTCACCTACTAGCACCTTTAAATCTTCTGCTGTAAGTTCAGTATCAAATTCTACCCCTTTATTTTCCTTCATCGCATCTATTCTATTTTCAAACAACCTCTTTTCAATGCCCATAACAACATCTGAAAACATTTGAATGAATCTTCTGTATGAGTCATATGCAAATCTTGGGTTGTTTGTAAGTTTAGCCATAGCTTCCACAGCTTCATCATTTAGCCCTAGATTTAAAATTGTATCCATCATACCTGGCATTGATACTCTTGCTCCTGATCTTACTGATACAAGTAAAGGGTTTGTAGTACTACCAAATTCCTTTCCTGATAACTTTTCAAGTTCTTTAACACTTGTTGTTATTTGTTCCATAACATCAGATGATATCTTTTTACCATCTTCATAATACTTATTACATGCTTCTGTAGTAACAGTAAATCCTGTTGGAACTGGAATTCCTAGGTTAGTCATTTCTGCTAAATTTGCTCCCTTACCTCCTAGTAAATTTCTCATGCTTGCATTTCCTTCACTAAAAAGGTAAACGTACTTTCTCTCCATCTCAATACTCCTCCGTTCAATACAAATTAGATATATACTAACAGAACTATTGCGCTCCGGTAGTTGCACCTTATGTTACTCGCTCTTACCCATTTTCACGAATAACCTTGTGATATTGGTTTTTGAAACCTTCCCTATAATTTTATATTGATCCTTTTCCCCATCTAACTTCAGGGTTTCAACTATTGGTATACTGTCAATCTCATGTTCTATAATTTTTTTTGCCATCTCATATGCACTATCTTCTGAATTTCCACATATTATATTAGGCATTCTTGTCATAATTATTCCTACTGGAACTTTATGAATATCAGTACCACCAATTGAAATTTTCAAAAAATCTTTTCTAGATACAGCTCCTACTAAAAAACCATTATTCTCAACAAAAACAGTCCCGACATCATTTAAAAACAAGTATACGATTGCATCATAAACCATAGTGTTTTCGCTGATAATAGATGGTTTTGACATTATTTCAGATACCTTTATATCATTGATATAATCAAAAAGCATGCTGCTTTTAGGCTTGTCAGAATAAACATATCCTACTTTGGGCCTTGCATCTAATATTCCTATCATAGTAAGAATAGCTAAATCTGCTCTTAGCGCAGCTCTAGTAACCCCCAATTTTTCAGCTAAAGCTTCACTTGTGACAGGCTGTCCTTCCTTAACTAACTTTATTATCTCTTCTTGCCTATCTGACAATTTCATACAATCCCTCTTTTCAGAGAAAATTTGGGAATATAAAAACTAAATTGTTTTAATTTCTCACTACAGTATAATTATACCACTTTATACCTTTTTGACTATACCTAATTTTCAGAAAAATCAAACAAATTATTTCAATATTCCTAAATTAACTCACATTTATAACATTTTATCCTATTTTTCTTTATTTTCGTTATCTTTGTCATCTTCAAAATTAACTGTATAACTATAGACAGTTTCGTTTCCGTAATATTCCTTTTCCTCGTTTGAATTTTTCTTTGCAGAAACATCTTCCTTTACTTCATTGAACTTATTTTTAATAGCATCTGCAAATTCATTTGCCTTTTCCTTCACTTCATCTGCAGCTTTAGTTACATATTTATTTACTACTTCCACAGATCCATCAACTTTTGTAATTTCTATAGTGATTTTTGTAGCAACTGCAGCTATTACCCCGAAAGCTAATATAGATGGCATAATTATAGCTATTACACTTACAGCAATTCCTGCATTTACAGGAACATCTGCTAAAACATTGTCGTCTTTTTTGATTTTTATTCTAGCTACATTACCTTTTCTGATAAGTTCCTTTAACCATACTTTAAATTCTTCTATACTTTGTCCGTTATCATCTTCCATTTCTTCTGAAAAACTACCATCAGCTTTATTTTCATTTTCGATGTATATTATTGCATCTAATACATCGCCCTCACTAAACTCTAACGCTTCTTTAGCCTTAGCATAGCTAACTCCAGTTCTTTCTTTTACCTTATCAACATTTTCCAACGTAATTTTTTCCATATAAATCACTCCTTTAAATAATTTAACATTTCTAAACTTTTTGGTTTCTTGGAATAATTAGAAGAAATTATAAGAGTTGTTACCTTTTCAATTTCTTTTTTTATATCATTTGAAAGATTCAATTTATAAATCTTATCTGAAGGAGTATTCAATAGAAATCTTAAGGCATTATAGGCTCCCTTTGATATAAATAGTCCATGTTCTTTATTACACGCATCACATACTCCACCATAATAGGATAAACTAATATAATTAGTTGAAGAAATTTTCTTTTTACATATTGTACAATAATCTAAAGTTAATCCATAGCCAGTAGCTTTTAACAGTTTTAATTCAAAACATCTTATAAGCATTTCATAATCTATGGCATCTGTATTTAATAAATATAATATGGTTATAAACTCTTTAAAAAGCCATCCACTACTTTCTCCTTCTAACAATGCTATATCAATTAACTCACAAATATATGAAGAATATGTAAGTTTATCAAGATTGTCTAATAACCCTTGAAAAGAATTGATTATTTTACCTTCTTGCAAGTTATACAAACTTTTACCCTTAAAAACCAAATATTCTCCATAGCATAAAGGAAGAGTAGCTGCTAAATGCTTGCTCTTACTTTTTTTTGCTCCTTTTGCTATGATAGTTATTTTTCCCAAAGTATCGGTATACATCCAAACTAATTTGTCATTTTCCTTATAATCTTGTGTTTTTATAATAACACCTTTACATTTAAATAGTGACAGTAAAACCACCCCTATCTACTACTTATTTTTCTTATATCCAAGCTCTTTTAGAAGATTTTGATTATCTCTCCACTCTTTTCGAACTTTAACCCATATTTTAATATTTACTTTTGAATCTAAAAACCTCTCTAATTCATATCTTGCAGATTCACCAATTTTCCTTAAGCTTTGGCCATCTTTACCTATAATTATACCTTTATGCGAATCTTTTTCACAAATTAAATCTACTTCAATATGGTATGTTCCGTTTTCTTTTTGTTTCATTTGAATTACATCAACCGCTATTCCATGAGGAACCTCATCTCTTAAAGTCCTTAATGCCTTTTCTCTTACAAGTTCAGCAACAACAAATTTTTCTTGAACATCTGTAATCATATCTTCTGGGTAATATTGAGGCCCCTCTGGTAAATTCTCAACCATTAACTCTACTAGCTTATCAACATTTTTTCCCCTTAAAGCAGATATAGGAATTATTTCTTTAAAGTTAAATTCTTGTGAAAACTTAGCTAAAGACATAGCTACTTTTTCTTTTGTTGTTTCATCCACCTTATTTAACACTAAAAATACCGGCGCTTTTGAATTTTTTAAAGTCTCTAGTATAAATTTATCTCCTCTTCCTAATTCCTCATCTGGGTTAGTAATAAATATTACTAAATCAACTTCCTTCATTGATTCCTTTGCAGAATTCACCATATACTCTCCTAATTTATGTTTAGGCTTATGTATTCCTGGTGTATCTACAAAAACAATTTGATAATCTTTTGTAGTTAAAATTGTTTGAATATTATTTCTAGTAGTCTGTGGTTTATTAGAAACAATAGATAACTTTTCCCCCATTATATGATTCATTAAGGTTGATTTACCTACATTTGGTCTTCCTACTATAGTAACAAATCCTGATTTAAACATTATTCCTCCTTATTTATCCAAGTCTTCTTTTGTAAAAGTGCCTGGCATTATCTCCTCTAAAGTCTTTTCTAAAATTTCATTTTCATTTTTTATTATATATATTTTTGTATCCTTACTTTCTGCAAACTCTGAAATAACTTGCCTACATATTCCACATGGGTAAGTAAATGCATTTGGATCTCCTATTAGTGCAATAGCTTTTATAAGCCTATTTCCATGGGATATACCATTAAAAATAGCTGTTCTTTCTGCACAGTTAGTAGCACCAAATGATGCATTCTCTATATTACACCCTGTATATATTTTATCATCCTCAAACAAAACTGCTGCACCTACTTTAAAATTTGAGTAAGGACAATATGCATTTTCTCTAGCTTCTATAGCTTTTAATATCAATTCTTTATTAATCATAATAATTCCTCCAGCACTAATTGGATATATATTTATTAGCATACTCCCCATTAGATTAGCATATACTCATCATTTCTCGTTTATTCTAACATTTTTAAAGGACAATTTGTTAGATTTTATAAAAAAATATTAATATGAATAATCCAATATGATATATACCCGCAACAAATAAACATTTAAACTTCGTTTTTAAAAAGTTCTAAAAGCCTATGTAGTTTATATATTCATTAAAACCACACATACTCATAAATCATTGAATGTAACTTTTTCTCTCTAAACGAATCACTTCTCACGAAGCCTCTAAATATGCTATTCAATCTACATTATAGTTTTAATTATATTTTTCTTTCTCTAAATTTACAATGATAAATATGTAATTTCATATATAATACTCAATATTAAAACCGTCTTTTATTTCCACTATACTCCAAATTGAATTTACCAATGTAACTTTTCAAAAAAACTAATGAAACTAACTAATGTAATATATACTTAAATATAATTGCATTCTTATTACTCCACTCTACAAGCAATTAAAAATAAATTCCATAAAATACAATGAACAAAACTCCTATCCCTGTACAACCTAATTATAAAAATCAAACTAAAACTTGTTCATCATATTAAAGATAAAATTCTACTCTATTACTGTAACCCTTACCTGCTGGTTTTGTAATACTTTTAGTGTTAAATTCACCATTATTTTTTCTGTAATTTGAGTGAACATTCTTTCCATCGAAGTTTCCTGGCTTAAAATTGGATTTTTATGAATATCAACTTCAGTGAAAGTTGCATTTACTAATTCAACATAAGGCTTTTCATTAAATACCTCGGTAAATAAGAAACTCTGTTCACAAGGATCACGTCCAAACACTGGTTCTGCACAAACGTCACATACTTGAGGTTTATCTGTAAAAAACTCCAATTCACTTGTAGTTATGTTTTTGATAAAAATTGGTGGCCTAAGAAAAGTAATTCTAGTAGTGAAATTAAAAGGCACTTCAACTATACAATGTCTTGTATTTTCACAAGTATTTGCTGTTTCCGCTGTAGTACAAGTTTGAGCTTCATATTCTATATTTTTTCTTATAAACCCTGCTATAAATAATATTCCTGAATTAGGAGCTGCAATACTTGAGGAAAATGGAATAAGGCGAGATTGAGTTAAAAATAAATTCTTTTTAATTCGCTTAATCTCCATAACAGCTTGATGTAATGTGATAGTAGCTTCAACAGGAATGGTTATATTTGCTTCCGCCAATATAACCGGAAGCTTAACATATACACTTCCAGTTGAAATATTGGTTTCTTTAGATGGACCTTCTTTTACAGCATTATTATTGTCTTTCCCTGAGAACTCTTTATCATTCTCTTCTAAAAATTCTTCTTTACATGAATCTCCAATACTAATACGATTATTATTTTCTAAATTATCATATTGGAATGAAACATCTTTTTTATATTCCAAGTTACTTTCTTTGCTATAAACTTCCAAAGAATCATAATTATTATTTTTTACGTTATTGTCATTTATATTATTATATTCTATGCTACCAGCTTTTAAAGAATTAAAAAATTCACTTTTGGAAGTGTCAGTTTTATTACTATTTTTTTTATGATGTTCTTCATTATATTTTTTCTTATATGAATAATACTCATTCAGCCTTTTAAGATACTCTTCACGACATTTTTTCTTATATAAATAATATATAATCTGCCTTTTAAGATATTCTTCATACTGTTTTCTTTTACGTTGATTATACTTTTGTCTTGAATAGTACATTCTTCCCATAACATATCTCCTCCACTTAAGAATTTAATAAATTTAAGTATATAAATTTCAATAAATTTGATTCAAATAGTTCAAGATATTTTTTTACAATCTATAAGTATGGTTTTATTACTCAACAATCAATATATTGATTTAATGTTTATTCAGTTGTAAAATTATTTTTAAATTTTTGTACTACTATAAAATTCAGTTACAATATAGATTTAAATCAATATGCAATAGGAATTGATCAATATCTATCTTTCCATAAAAACAGACCTAATACCTCTCTTAGTAAGTCTTAGGTCTGTTTAATTCTTCGAAAATATTTTTAGATTTAAATTTTTTAGAATTCTATTCTATTGCTGTAATTCTTACCTGTTGGTTTTGTAATACTTTTAGTGTTAAATTTAATATTACTTTTTCTGTAAGTTTAGTAAACTTTTGTTCTGTAGGAGTTTTGCAGTTTAAAACTGGATTTGTGTGAATATCAACTTCAGTAATATCTGCTCTTACTAATTCAGTAAAAGGTTTTTCATTAAAAACTTCTCTAAACAAAGAACTCTGATCACAAGGATTACGTCCAATCACTGGATCTGAACAAACATCACAACTTTCAAGTTCATCTGTAAAAAATTCTAATTCTCTTGGAATAGTATTTTCAATAAAAATTGGTTGTCTAAGGAAAGTAATTCTAGTAGTAAAATTAAAAGGCACTTCAACTGTGCAGTGTCTTATATCTCCACAAACATTTGAACTTCCAACTGTAGTACAAGTTTGAGTTGCAAACTCAATATTCTTTCTTATAAAACCTGCTATAAATAATATTCCTGTACCAGGTCTATTATCTTGAGAAAATGGAATAATACGAGATTGAGTTAAAAATACATTCTTTTTAATTCGTTTAATTTCTAAAGCTACTTGGTCTAATGTGATTGTAGCCTCAACAGGAATGGTTATATTTGTCTCTGCCAATACAACTGGAATCTTAACGAATGTAGGTCCAGGTGTAATAACAGTAGGAGTTACAGAAATTTGTTCAGTTAGCGATTCTACTTGAGATTTAACCTTTGCACAAGAAGGATCTTTTACATATCCATAATCATTTGTATTTTCTTTATTATCGCTCATTATAATGTTCCTTTCATTTTCATCTAAATTGAATTCTATAATATATACTATTCAATTTTCCCCTTTTTTGTACAAAAACGGACAAAAATATTTTCCCTATATAATAAGTGTGCTTACAATTATCACGCTACATCTATTTACCTTATAACGCAAAAACTCCCCAACAACACTATATTAGTGTTGTTGGGGATATACTTGGTAGAGTCGATATACACCGACCCCTCCATTTAACTATCTAATTTCAGTAAATTTCTCATTTAATTAGGGTACAGTTCAGTTCTATAAAAAGAGCTCTTCATTTAATTAAAATTGTAAATCCATAAAAAATTCCACTATATAAGGTTATACAAGAATTTGCAAACAAGTAAAGCTCTTGAAATAATTTGTTATTATGCATATGCAAAATTTATTATTTATAATATAACTTAAATTTTAAATACAGTAAATATCAATAGTGTCAATATCATTCCAAATACCGCTCCAACTACCACTTCTGCTAAAGAATGCACCTCAGAATCAACCCTACTTTGTGCCGTTATAATTGCCATTAAAAAACTTAACATAATACATATGGGCTCTTCTGTAATAAGTGATATTGCTGTTGCTATTGAAAACGAAAGAGCACTGTGTCCACTTGGCATTCCACCTTTAAGAGGTGTTCCTTCACCAAATATAGCCTTTGCAATTATTGTTACTATACATACTATTACTAATACTATAAATATAGTATAGGGATGAGAATTTTTAACTTTATGTACTACTACATAAGAAAAATCAGATAACTTATCCCAAAAAATAACGTAACCTACCACCATAGCGTTTATAGCTGTAATAAGGACTCCACCAGCAGCTGCATTCTTAGCTATTTTAGCTAGAGGATGATAATAATTGGTAGTCATATCAATCGCCGCCTCTATGGCTGTATTAATAAGTTCTGCAGATATTACAAGAGTTATCGTTACTGCTAGAACTAAGAATTCCACCTTAGAAACATCAAAGCAAAAACATGCTATTAAAACGACTAATGCAGCACACAAATGAATTTTCATGTTCCTTTGAGTTCTAACAGTATCTATAACCCCATCAATAGCATGATTAAAACTATCAACTAACTTCTTTAACTTCATCCCAATCACCCTCTTACTCTATACGAGTATTATATTCTCTTAATATTTAATTTATCTAAAATTTCTTCCTCTCTTCTTCTCATAATCTTCTTTTCCTCTTCATCCATATGATCATATCCTAGTAAATGCAGTACTGAATGCACTACCAAATATGATGCTTCTCTTTGAAAAGAATGATTATACTCTTTACCTTGCTCCTCAGCCTTTTCCAAAGAAAGGACTATATCTCCAAGAACCAGCTGATCTCCATCCATAAATGTTTCATCAAAAACTTTATCTTTATAACATTCTTTATACACCTTTCTCTCAGGATAATCTAACATAGGAAAAGAAAGAACATCTGTTACTCTATCTATTCCTCTATTCTCCTTGTTAATTTCTTTAATCTCTTCATTATCTACAAAAACTAAAGAAACCTCACAAGGGATTGTTACCTCCTCTTCCTCTAATGCAAAAGCTATAGTATCTTCTAACCCTCTAATTATATCATCATTAACATCTATTTTTTCTTGTCTATTATCAACGTATATCATATTATACTCCTTTTAATACATATAAAAATTTATCATTTCTTTAAATCTTTAATTTTTTCAGTAGGATATTCTATCCTCTGATGATAGATTCCGCTTAGTGATTTCAAGAAACTTTTTCTTATTTTATCCAAATCCCTTAAAGTCAAATCGCAATTGTCTAATTGACCTGTATATAGCTTATCTTTAATTATATTATTAACCATTTCTTCAATTTTCCCTTTTGTAGGATCACTTATAGATCTTACTGCCGCTTCTGTTGAGTCAGCAAGCATTATAAGACCTGCTTCTTTGCTACTTGGTATTGGACCTTTATATCTAAAATCTTCTTCTCTAACATCTTCTGGATGCTCAGAATTATTTTTTACAGTTAAATAAAAATATTTTACCAAAGTAGTTCCATGATGTTCTATTAGTATATCCTGTATAACTTTAGGTAATTTATACTCCTTAGCAAGTTCTAAACCATCCTTAATATGTGACACAATAATAAGAGTACTTAAGCTTGCATTTATCTTTTTATGAGGATTGTCCTTATTCATTTGATTTTCTTTAAAGAAATAAGGTCTTAAAATCTTTCCTACATCATGATAGTAGGCTCCTATCCTTGTTACAACTGGATCCGCATCGACTTCTTCTGCCGCCATTTCAGCTAAATTAGCAACCATAACACTATGATGATAAGTTCCTGGTGCCTCCATTAATAATCTCCTTAAAAGTGGACTATTAGGGTTACTAAGCTCTAATAACTTTAATGTGGTTACTATATCAAAAGCTCCTTCTAAAAACGGTAGCAATCCAATAGATAATATACCTGATATAAATACCCCCATAACAGCCAGTAATGTGTTTATAAGTATATCTGCCATATTGCTTGATAATATCACACTTACTGTAAAACTTGATATTCCGCTTAAAACTAAAATTATAACAGATGCATATAATATATCATTTCTTTGTTGCATTTTTCTAAGAACCGTAGCTCCAAGTAGAGCATTCAAAACTGCCAAAATCATTATAGCTGGATTAAATTCAACTATAGCTCCTATAATCACAGCATTTAAAGTGCTCACAAATATAGAGATTCTATAATTTACAAGCAAAGTAATTAACATAGGTGCCCAAGCAAGAGGAATCAAATATGGTGATCCAATACTTACCACTCTCGCAATCACTAATGATAATACGTTAAGCAGATTGATTAAACCTAGCATCTTAACATTGGAATATATCTCTTTATGATTCTTATATATATATCTATATTCTATATAAAGAATTACTCCTAAAAATGCTGCTAACACAAAATACAATAAGAAAAATCCTTTTCCAGAATTCTCACTTAAAAGACCTAACTCTGTTAAAATCTGAATTTGACTTGCAGTTACAGGTTCTCCTTCTTTTACAATAGTTTGATTCTTCTTTATAAGTACTTTATCAGTATTCTTTTGAACTTCTTTTTTCTTTTCTTCAGTCTTCTCTTCGTCATAAAAAAAGTTAGGTTGTATTTGTGCTGTCACAATTTTCTTTAATAAAGTAATCATATTGGAATCTAGTTTTAACTCATCTATCTTTTGTGATGCTTGCTGTCTTGCTTCCACTAATCTATCTTTATTATCATCTTCAATATTTTTTTCATAAACTCCATCTACTATTGAAGATATATCATCCTTAATCTCCAATAGCTGATCTTTAGTGAGTTGTATAAGAATCTTACACTCTCCATCATTTAATTTGATTGGTTCGTATTTTTCTAATGAAGAAATCTTCTCTCCTTCTTGACTTGATGTTGAATTAACACTGATAACTTTCTCTATTAATCCCTCTAAATTTGTTTCAGCTTGTTTTTTAACCTCACCTTTCAAAGTAAATTGCTTATCTACGCTTTCAAGAGCTTGTTTTAATTTTGCATCTGACGCAGTTTCATCTACAGTCTCTCTAGGAGCTTTTATATCAATCCTAGCGATTTCACCTTCACTTAAATCATACTTTTTAGGTGCCACTGAAGTCACTAATAATACATATGTCACCATAAAAGTAATTACAAACAAAAATGTTCTCTTTGTATTATATTTAATATCTAAATTTTTTTGCTTTTTCATAACGATGTATCTCACCTTCTTATCTATAGACCTTTTATCAATTAGGTGTCACAGCTATATTCTGTTCAACTAAAAACATAACTTTTATTCTAACTTTTCCATCTTCAATATCCTGCACATTAATTTCTTTATTGGTTATTTGGGCATCATTAGTTAATGACTTTAATAGCGATTCTTCCAGCTGATTTGCTGCTTTCTTAACAATTTCATCTTTGTTTTCATTAACTTCTTTTTCTTCACGCTGAAAATACATAACCTCATTGATAACTCCTCTATTAGTTTCTATTTTATCATAATACTTAAATTTATTTATAGCTTTTTTTAAGTAAATTTTCCTACCACAAATATTTAAATATACATCGTTATCTATATGCCCCGTCCTTTCTAACTTCTTTCCGCTTATCTGAAGCTCCATCTCTTTCTCATAAAAAGTATTTGCTATTACAGTTCCCTTTGCAGGAACTTGGTATTCATCCCCTTCCCTTCCTTGAATTCCACTTATCAAAACATCTCCTTCTCTCACTATATCACCAGAAACCACCTTTGCTGTTCCTGAATTTACATATACCCTTTTAATTTCACCATCCATACCTGCTACACAATCTCCTATATGAGCATTAGTTAATTTTGGTGGTGTTACCTTTTCCTCAATTACTATCTTTAAAGTAGACCCTTCTATTCTAGCTCTTATCCAAAGTATATTACTGTTTATATCCTCCAACTTTTTTTCCAGAGCATAAACATTAATATCTCCTTTACTTATTCCAGGTTTTACACCAAGTTCAGTAAGCTCTTTTCTAATTTCGTATGGTGCTATATTTTCCTTTGTAGATATATCTACAGCCCAAATTTGATTTGATAATAAATATAGACCTCCTATAAAAACGACCCCACCTATTATTAATGAAATTTGCTTTTTCATTCTTGATACTACAAATATAAAACCTTCACGGTGAATAATCTTTACTTTTCCTCTACATTTTTTTACCACTTTCTCTACTTCACTATAATTTTCATAATCTATTTCTAATCTAATAGTAGTGATATCTATTCTGTTAGCCTTTTCAATTATTACGTTTTCTTTCCATAAAAGGTTTAAAAATTTTTCAGGTATAGGAACACTAACATCTAAAACAAGTTTTCCAGTTTTAAGTTTGTCAAACATTATCATATAGAATAACCTTCATAAATAATTGCTTTAAATTCACCACTTATTGTTATAGTGTCTCCCCCTATGTATAATATTTCAAAATTACCTCCTTGTACTTTTATAATTCCAACGCTAGTATTTATTTTCATTTCTTTTTTTTCAAAAGCTACTATACCCTTATAATTTTCAATAACAATTTCCCTATCACTTGTCACAATAATTCTAGGTGTATCCATAATTAATTCCCTTGGAATTTTCAACTTATCAATGATAGTTTCTTTATTTCTATTTTTTTTGCTCTCCACTTTTATCTCCCCTAATTATTTCTATCATTGTAATTTATGTTTTAAAGCAAAAAAAAATAACAAAAAGAACTCCTAAGAGTTCTTTTGCTATTTATTAGTTAAATATTCTTTAACGAATTGACTTACAAGTTTGCCGTCAGCTTTACCTAATGTTTTAGGTCTAACTAAAGCCATAACTTTTCCCATGTCTTTAATGCTACTAGCGCCCGCTTCTATAGCTGATTCTTCTACTATTTGTTTAATTTCTACTTCACTTAACTGCTGAGGAAGGTATTCTAGCAAGATTTCAATTTCAGCTTTATTCTGGTCTACTAAATCTTGTCTATTTCCCTTTTCGAATTCAAGCATAGCTTCTCTTCTCTGCTTGACTTCCTTAGCTAATATTTCAATAGCTTCTGCATCTTCAACTTTTCTATTATCAGTTTTTTCAACTAACAATATCGATGATTTAGCAGTACTTATAACATTAGCTTTAAATTTATCTTTAGATTTCAATGCAGCTTTCCAATCTTCTTGAAGTCTCTCTTTTATTGTTGGCATATATCATACCTTCTTTCAAAAAGAAATTGTTCTACTTGAACTTTCTCTTTCTAGCAGCTTCTGATTTCTTTTTTTTCTTTACGCTTGGCTTTTCGTAATGTTCTCTCTTCCTAACTTCTGAAAGAACTCCAGCTCTAGCACATTTTCTCTTAAATCTTCTTAACGCACTTTCAAGTGTTTCGTTTTCTCCAACTTTTATCTCTGACATTAATTATCCCTCCCTCCGCTAGCTAAAATCTCTAATTCAACTCAGCTACGGGCTTAATAACACACGGTATATTATACAATAGTTTTTCGATTGCTGTCAATAACTCTTATCAATTTATAGAAATTTTAACCTGGTGGCCAAGCTAAACTTCTTCCTCCAAGTACATGAAAATGCATATGATGTACTGTTTGGCCTCCATCTTTTCCTGTGTTATTTACAATTCTATAACCATTTTTATCAATTCCTAATTCACTAACTAGTTTATTAATAGTTTTGAAAATATGTGAAACAATTTCTGCATTATCTTCATTTAATGAATTTACACTTTCTATATGCTCTTTTGGTATCACCAAGAAATGCACTGGTGCTCCTGGATTTATATCATAAAAAGCATATACATTATCATCTTCATATATCTTCTTACTAGGAATTTCGCCTTTGATTATTTTGCAAAAAATACAATCTTCCATAAATTCACCCCCTTTAACTTATTTTAAATACGTAGCTACTCCATAATCTTCTTTTGCTTCTTCTATTCTGCAATTAACTATTTGCCCCTTCATATTTTCAGGCATATCATGAACTTCAACCTTTATATAATTTCTAGTATAACCTTCATAAACACCTTTTTTATCCCTTACTTCTTGTTCTATTAAGACATCTAAATCTTCTCCAATATAGTTTTCTATAAAGGCTTTTTCATTTTTATTATTTAAATCAATTAAAGCTTTACTTCTTTCTTCTTTGATATTGCCATCTACTTGATTAGGCATATCTGATGCCTTAGTTCCCTTTCTTGGGCTATATTTAAATACATGAGTCTTAGTAAGTTTAAGCCTACTTAAAAAATCGTAAGTTTCTTTAAATTCTTCTTCAGTTTCTCCTGGAAATCCTACTATTACATCAGTAGTAATAGAAACATCCTTAATATTTTCTCTTAAAACATTAACTATATTTTCATATTCTTCTGCACTATATCTTCTATTCATTCTCTTTAAAGTAGCATTGCATCCACTTTGAAGTGACAAATGAAATTGAGGACATAGCTTTTTCATATTCTTTATCTTTTCCACAACTTCAGGTGTAAAGAAAGCTGGTTCTATTGAACCTATTCTAACCCTTTCGATACCATCAAGTCTTTCTATTTTCTCTAAAAGATCTACTAAAGTTATAGTTCCTTCTAAATCTACTCCATAGGAAGCTGTATGAATTCCTGATAAAATTATTTCTTTAAAGCCATGTTCACTTAGCTTATTAATCTCTTCTATTACCTTCTCAGGGTTCTTTGAACATACAGATCCTCTTGCATATGGTATCAAGCAAAATGTACAGAACCTATTACATCCATCCTGTATCTTTAAGAACGCCCTAGTTTTATCTTGATATTCTTCTATATTAAGTTCTTCAAACTTATTATTTTTTAAAACACCTTCTACATGAACTTGAACTTCTTTTTCATCTCTTGCCTTATTAACATAGTATACCACATCTCCCTTATTTCTGGTACCCAATACAACATCTACACCTTCAATTTTTGATACTTCGCCTGGAGCCATTTGTGAATAACAACCTACAACAGCTATAACAGCATTTTCATTTTGCCTTCTAGCTCTGCTTATTATTTGTCTAGATTTTTTATCTCCCATATTTGTTACAGTACAAGTATTTATAACATATACATCAGATACTTCTGAAAAATCTGTCACTTCATAGCCATCTCTAATAAACTTTTCAGCCATAGCTTCTGATTCATATTGGTTTACTCTACATCCTAGTGTAGCAAATGCAACTTTCATTAAACTTTTCCTCCTAAATCCCCTAACTCATATTGTACTAAAGCTGTAGCTGTAAAACCTGCTGTTTCAGTTCTTAATATTCTACTGCCAAGTGTTATTATATAAGCTCCTTGATCTTTTAGTTCATTTATTTCTTCTTCCTGAAATCCACCTTCTGGTCCTATCATTATCCCCACTTTTCTTATAAACTTTAACTTATCCTTTTCTTTGAGATCTGCTATAAGGGCCTTAATTCCAAAATTCTCCGCATTTTCATATGGTACTAAAAACAAATCCATACTACTTAACTTTTTCAACGCTTCTTGGAATGTAATTGGGTCAGATACCTTAGGTATTATACTTCTTTTACTTTGCTTCGCAGCTTCTAATGCTATTCTATTTAATCTATCAAGTTTTTTAAACTCACCTTTTAATTTAACATCAACTCTATCAGTTATAGTTGGAATAAACTCTGTTATTCCAAGTTCAGTTCCCTTTTGAACTATTAAATCCATCTTTTGAGCCTTTGGCAAGCCTTGAAACAAATAGACTTCAATAGAGCTTTCATTGTTAGTTTCAATTTTTTCTAGTATATTAACAATAACTTCTGTCTTTGAAACCTCTGAAATTTCGCCTAAATATTCTGTACCATTACAGTTATTCAAAATTATTTTTTCACCTTCTGATAACCTTAAAACTTTGTAAATATGCTTAACATCATCACCAGTTATTCTGCCCTGATCCAAACTAACATTTTCTGGTGGTGTGAAAAACTTATGCATAATATTCCTCCTTATTTAAGTTTAGCTATAATACAATTCCATTCTCCGTCTTTATTAACTGCCAAAACTTCAAATCCGCATTCTTCTAACTTTTTAGTTACCATATCAACTCTATCGTGAATTATTCCTGATGATATAAAGTATCCACCTTCTTTAAGAACTCTACTAACATCTTCAGTTAATATGCATACAATTTCAGCTAATATGTTTGCAACTACTATATTGGCCTTGTCATCTATTACTTCAATTAGATTTCCATGTAATATTTCTATATTATTCAGGTTATTATACCCTACATTTTCTATAGCTGATTCTACTGCAACTGGATCTAAATCTACTCCAATAGCTTTTTTAGCGCCTAGTTTTGCTGCTGTTATAGCTAGTATTCCTGATCCACATCCTACATCTATTACTGTACTATCCTTTTCTACATACTTTTCTAAAGCCTGAATACACATCTTTGTGGTTTCATGGTCTCCTGTACCAAAAGCCATACCTGGATCAAGTTCAACTATAAGATCTCCTTTTTTTTCTTCATATTCTTCCCAAATAGGCTTAACTATAATTTTTTTACCTATTTTTGTTGGCTTATAATATTTTTTCCAAGTATTAGCCCAATCTTCTTCAAACATTTCTTCTGATTCAACTAATCCTTTTCCAATATCTATACCTAACTCTTTTATTTCTTCAACTTTTTCTTTTATATAAGCTAATATTTCTTCTATACTGTCTTCTTCTGAGAAATATCCTTTAACTACAGCTACTTCCCCTTTATGCTCTAAAACATTTATATCAGCAAAATCCCAAGTTAAAGGACCTTGTTCTCTACCTAATATATCTTCTGGATCTTCAATTGCTACTCCCTTACAGTTAAGACTATAAAATATACCTGAGATAGGTTCTAAAGCCTCACTCTTAGTAATAACTCTAATTTCTATCCATTTACCTTCCAAAAAAATCACATTCCTCTCTTCACTTTATCGACTAATATATAATTTTACACTTTTAAAAAGTATTGTGTCAATACAAACCCGCATTCTTACAGCATATTCTGAAGAATATAAGAATATTTCCATATATATGGCGAAGAATATTTCCATATAATAATAAATATTCTTCATCATATTTATTCTTTATTTTTCCTGGATCTCTATTTAACTACAACTCCTAAAAGTCCTACAATCTCCATAGCTTGAGATGGTGATATTATTGCTCCCTTAAGTTCTTTGCCAGTTAAATTTAAAGCTGATATTTCAGAATCTCTAAAATCAATTCCATTAAGATCCGTATTCATAAAATCAGCTTCATTTAATTTGCACTCTTTAAATTCCAAATTCTTAAATTTACTTTCTAGAAAAGTTGCGCCCTCTAAATTACAATTAACAAAACCTACATCCTTCATCTTACAATAAGCCATATCCCCATATCTCAAAACAGATTCATTAAACAAAACATTTTGCATATTGCTTTCTCCGAAATTGCTTCCAGTAAGTTTACAATTGTCAAATTCTACTCTATGAATACTTCCATCTGAAAAATCAATATTAGATAAATCACAATTTTCAAATTTAACATCTAATAAATCTATATTTCTAAAAACACAATTACTAAAAACTACATTTTTAAAATATGTTCCTCTAATCTCTATCCGTTCTTCCACATCTTCCACTAGATCTCCACTGACAAAACTATCTGTTAACTCTCTTTCATTGATCAAAACTTCATTAATACTTTCACTAAAATCAACTAATTCCTTGCTTAAATTAGGTTTATCTATTTTTGCTTTAACCATTTTTTATTCTCCTCATAAATACATTTCTTCTTAACCTACATAATAGCATAATTTAATAAAAAAATTACTTTCAACTTAATTATTACAAATTACGAAAAAAACTATCCTAAAGATACTCATCCCTAGGATAGTTTTTATTTTATTTACGGAAAAAGCCTTTTTTGTGCTTTTCTTCTTTAACAACTTCTTCTCCTGAAGCTTCCATAAATGCTCTTAAAGCTTCTTTTTGTTTTTCATTAAGATTCTTCGGAATATCAACTATAACTTTTACATATTGATCTCCTCGTCCACTAGAATTAACTCTTGGAACCCCCTTACCCTTTAATCTAAATAAAGTTCCTGATTGAGTACCTTCTGGAATAGTATATTTTACATCTCCATCTACAGTTGGTACTTTTATTTCAGTACCTAAAGCAGCATTTCCCATAGAAATATGAGCGTCAACGTAAACATCATTACCCTTTCTAGTAAACTTCTTAGAAGGAGCAACTCTTAATCTAACATATAAGTCTCCTGGTGAGCCACCATTTTCTCCATGTTCACCTTGCCCTCTAAGAGGCATTACATTACCTGTATCAACTCCTGCTGGAATATTAACAGTAATCTTTCTATTCTTTCTAACCTTCCCTTTACCTCTACAATCATGACAAGGTTTTTCTACAATCTTACCTGTACCACCACATCTATCACATGTTGTAGTGCTTACAAAATTTCCGAGAGGAGTCTGTCTTTGTACTCTAACTTGACCTGAACCTCCACAATGCGAACATGTAGTAGGGCTAGTTCCAGGTTCAGCACCACTTCCGTGACAAGTTTCACACGACTCACTTCTTGTAACAGATATTTCCTTTTTGACACCAAATATTGCTTCTTCAAAAGTTAAATTTAAACTATATTCAAGGTCATTTCCTCTTCTTGGCCCATTTCTTCTTTGTGAACCACCGCCACCACCAAAGAAAGTGTCAAAAATATCACCAAAACCGCCCATATCTGAGAAATCAAAGCCGCCAAAGCCACCCCCTGAGCCAAATCCACCGCCATTAAAATCAGCTGTTCCAAACTGATCATAACGTGCTTTTTTTTCAGGATCTGAAAGCACTTGATAAGCCTCATTAATTTCCTTAAACTTAGCTTCAGCTTCCTGATTCCCTTGATTCTTATCAGGATGGTACTTTATAGCTTGCTTTCTAAAGGCTCTTTTTATTTCATCATCACTAGCACCTTTTTGTAGCCCCAGGACTTCGTAATAGTCTTTATTTGCCATCTACTTATTCCACCACCTAGTATCTATATTGCTATTTTCTATTAAGATTTTTACTTAACAAAAGGGAAGACGACTTATTTTCTGCCTTCCCTCTTGTATTATATAAGATCAGCCTATTTCTGACAACTACTTATCTTCGTCAACCTTGAAATCTGCATCTACTACATTTTCATCTTTTGGAGCTGCTCCTTGGTTTGCTCCTCCCATGTTGTTTGGATCAAATCCTTCAGCTCCTGGTTGTGCCCCTGCATCAGCATATAATTTTGAAGAAATTGCATAGAATTCTTGAGTTAATTCTTCAACAGCCTTCTTAATAGCTTCTAAATCTTCTCCATCTTTAACCTTTTTAACTTCTTCAAGTTTAGCTTCTACCTTAGCCTTATCTTCAGCACTTACCTTGTCTCCAAGTTCACCTAAAGTCTTTTCTGTTTGGTATATAACTTGCTCTGCATTGTTATGAACTTCTATTTTTTCTTTTCTCTTCTTATCTTCTTCAGCAAACTTTTCAGCTTCCTTAACAGCATTTTCTACTTCACTGTCACTTAAATTAGTTGAAGCAGTTATTGTTATATTAGCTTCCTTACCAGTTCCTTTATCCATAGCTGATACTTTAACAATACCATTAGCATCTATATCAAATGTAACTTCGATTTGAGGAATTCCTCTTGGTGCTGGTGCTATTCCTGATAATGTGAATTGCCCTAATGTCTTGTTATCAGCAGCCATTTGTCTTTCACCTTGAACTACATGAATTTCAACTGAAGTTTGACCATCAGCAGCTGTTGAGAATACTTGGCTCTTCTTAGCTGGTATAGTTGTATTTCTTTCTATTAAAGGTGTAGCAACCCCACCTAAAGTTTCAATACCTAGTGTTAAAGGAGTAACATCTAATAATAATACATCCTTAACTTCTCCAGTTAATACACCTGCTTGAATAGCTGCACCTATAGCAACACATTCATCTGGATTAACTCCTTTTGAAGGATCTTTTCCTGTAAAGCTCTTAACAGCATCTTGAACAGCTGGAATTCTTGTTGATCCACCAACTAATATTACTTTATCTACTTGCCCAATTGAAAGTCCAGCATCAGATAATGCTTTCTTCATTGGTTCTACAGATCTTTGAACTAAGTCATGAGTTAATTCATTAAATTTAGCTCTAGTTAAGTTCATATCTATGTGCTTTGGACCAGTAGCATCTGCTGTAATAAATGGTAAGTTAATATTTGTTTGAGTTGATGAAGATAATTCTATCTTAGCTTTTTCAGCTGCTTCTTTTAATCTTTGAAGAGCCATCTTATCATTTCTTAAATCTATTCCATTTTCAGCCTTAAATGTTTCAGCTATATAATCCATGATCTTGTTATCAAAATCATCTCCACCTAGCTTAGTATCTCCATTTGTTGATAATACTTCGAACACACCATCACCAAGTTCAAGTATAGATACATCGAAAGTACCACCACCTAGATCATAAACTAAGATTTTCTCACTATGATCAGTCTTATCTAATCCATATGCAAGTGATGCTGCAGTTGGTTCGTTTATAATTCTTAATACTTCAAGTCCTGCTATCTTACCAGCATCCTTTGTTGCTTGTCTTTCAGCATCATTAAAGTAAGCTGGAACTGTAATTACTGCTTGAGTAACTGTTTCCCCTAAGTAAGCTTCTGCATCAGCCTTAATCTTTTGAAGAATCATTGCTGATATTTCTTGTGGTGAATAGTCCTTACCATCAATATTTGTTTTATGGTTAGTACCCATTTCTCTCTTTATTGATATTATTGTTTTATCTGGATTTGTTATCGCTTGTCTTTTTGCAACTTGCCCAACTAGCCTTTCTCCATTAGCTTGGAAAGAAACAACTGAAGGAGTAGTTCTAGCCCCTTCTGAGTTTGCTATAACAACTGGTTCTCCACCTTCCATAACTGCTACACATGAATTTGTTGTACCTAAGTCAATTCCTATAATTTTTCCCATAATTTATTTTCCTCCTTAAAAATAGATTTCTCTATTCTTTATTCTTTTATATATATTAATTTTAATTAATTAGCAACTTTAACCACTGAATGTCTAATTACTTTATCTCCTCTTTTATATCCTTTCATAAAAACTTCTGCTATAGAGTTCTTATCAAAGTTTTCATCTTCTATATGCATTACTGCTTGATGTAAATTTGGATCAAATTCTCCTGAAGCATCAATTTCTTCTACTCCTAGTTTTTCAAAAGATCCTTCTAATCCTTTAATAGTCATTTCTATACCTTTTTTAAGGTCTTCAACACTACCATCAGCTTGAACAGCTCTTTCTAAGTTATCTATAACTGGAAGTACTTCTTTAATTACATCAGCACATGCATCTGTATAAATACCTTCCTTTTCTTTAGCTGTTCTTTTTCTATAATTTTCATACTCTGCTGTAACTCTTAGAAGTCTATCCTTTAAAGTCTCAACTTCGTTAGTTAGCTTTTGAATTTCATCTTTATTTTTTCTAAGCATATCTAATTCGTCCTCTTTATCTTCCTTTGAATCATTTTGAACTTCCTGTTCAGTTAATATCTCTTCTGGATTTACTTCTAAAGTTTCATCATTTTCATTACTCTCTTTAGTAACTTCATCAACCTCTTGGTTAACCTCTTCATTTTCTTCTAGAACTTCTTTTTTTATATCTTCCATCATCAAAGCTACACCTCACCTCTTTATAATTTTGTTATTCTAATCCCTGACCTTTTAATGCATCATTTAGCTCCTTCATAACCTGTGCCATTATAGCTATTACTCTTGAATAATTAATTCTTCTAGGACCTATTAGTCCAATAGTTCCAATGGGCTTATCTCCTAATGAGTATTCAGCTGAAATTACACTGCAATTTTTAGCTTCTGGTATATAATTTTCATCACCAATCTTTATTGTTAGGTCACCTTTTGGGGCAATAAGCTCAACTACATAATCCTTATTATATAAAAGATTTAATATTTCCTTTGCATTATCAATATCGTTATACTCAGGGTAGTTAAATATATTGGTAGTTCCTTGCATAAATATTTCAGAAGAATTATCTTCTTTTAAAGTTTCATACAAAACTGGAACTATTGCGTTAAACAAATCATCATATCCTTTTAAGTCACATTTTAAATTATTAATAACTTCAAGGTTTATTTCTTGAATCGTCAAATTTGAAAGACGGGTATTAATCACCCTATTTATTTCTTGCAATTCTTCAACGGAAGGCATTTTATTAACTCTTATCCTATGATTTTTAATAACCCCATTATCTATAACTATAACTGAAATCAAATTATGATCATCTACCATAAGTAACTGAACTGACTTAATATAACTTCTCATTACCGATGGTGTTTGAACTACACAAGTTAAGTTAGTTAACTCTGAAAGCAAAGTACTTGCTTGTTTAACTATCTTATCAACTTCTAGCATCGCATTATCTATAATATATTTTTTTATTTGCAATTCTTCTTCTGCAGATAACATTGATTTCTTCATCAAATTATCCACATATAATCTATAGCCCTTACTAGAAGGTATTCTTCCTGCTGAAGTATGAGGTTGTTCTAAATATCCCATATCTTCTAGGTCTGACATTTCATTTCTTATGGTTGCAGATCCAACTCCTAAATCATACTTTTTTGCTATTGTTCTAGACCCTACAGGCTCTGCAGTACTAATATAGTCATTAATTATAGCTTCAAGAATTCTTATCTTCCTTCCATCAATAGCCATACCCTCACCTCTTTTTTGTTAGCACTCACTATACTTGAGTGCTAATGACTATGTAATTAATATATTATTTCTTTTTTTCTTTGTCAATTATGAATAAATTTAGCTATGTTTAATAAACTCAAATATTCATTAACTATCCTTAATTATCTAATAAATACTTTATTTTTCTTCCATTTACAATATCATATCACTCATAACTTGATTAGATAATTCAATTCCCCTCTGGCTTAAATATATTTTTCCCTCATTTCTAATTAATAAACCAGCCTTAATATTCTTATCTATTAACCTTTTATATATAGAATCTATATTCACTCCAAATCTAATGATAAATTCCTGTTCATCAATTCCCTTATTCATCCTAAGCCCCATAAACATAAATTCTTCTATATTATCTTCTCTAGAATTTTCGTATACCTCTTCTGATATGGATATATTTCTATTAACTCTATCTATATATTCAGAAATATCATCAACATTTTTTATTCTCTTATTTTCAACAAATGAACTTGCTGATGCTCCAACTCCTATGTATTCTTCACACTGCCAATAAACTTTATTATGAGCGCACTCTTTTTCACCTTTTGCAAAATTAGATATTTCATATTGATGATATCCCCTTGATATTAATAATTCTTTTCCCATTCTATACATGTCTCTCTCCTCTTCTTCTGAGGGAAGAGAAAGTTTTCCTTCACTATACAACCTATCAAAAGCTGTACCTTCTTCTATAATCAAACTATAACTTGAAATATGTTCAGGATTTAACTTAGTTATCTCATCTAAACTATTTAACCAATCACTTAAATTTTGATTTGGTAATCCAAACATCATATCTATGTTTATATTATTAAATCCAATTTCCCTAGCCAATGAATAATTTTTTATAAATTCTTCATAACTATGAATTCTCCCTATCTTTTTTAACAGTTCATTTTTTGTCGTCTGTAATCCAAAGCTTAATCTATTTATTCCACCTTTCATAATTATCTCAAGCTTTTTCCTATTTACAGTTCCAGGATTGCATTCCATAGACTTTTCTGCTTTATCTTTAAACTCTAATGCACTTATAGTTTCCATAAGTTTTTTCAAAGATTCTTCTTCTAGGTATGATGGTGTTCCTCCTCCAATAAACAAACTTTTTATAATATATTTATTGCACCTTTTTGTAATCTCCTTGCATAGTGCCTCTACATATTCATCCATAGCACCTTCTTTACATGCATAGGACGGAAAGTCACAATAGAAACATTTTTGCTTACAAAAGGGAACATGTATATATAAAGATATTTCCTTCATAAACTCCTCCTTCTGCTAATAAAAAAAGAGGAGATTAAAATCCCCTCTCAAATCTATACTTTAAGCTAATAATAGCTCAGCTTCTTCTTTTAGTAATTTTATCTTACTTTCTGCTTCCACAACTGAAAAATTATATACGTCTTTAAAATTGAAGAAATAATTTGCAAAGGCAATCTTTTTATCTCTTCTAATATCAAGTGATATAGCTATTTCATCTAAGAAATCAATTTCTTTATCTCCATAATCACCATCTACTAATGCTAATCCAACAAGTTCAAAGTATACTATTAACTTTGTTCTATTATTTGCAACTTTTAATTCATCAACTATCTCTTCAAAACTCATAGAATTCACTACTTCTTTATCTATGTTAAGTTCTTTTATATAATCATCTATTAATTCTTTTTCTTCTTTTGCGAAAACTTGGTCCACATTTGCAAATTGATTTACTAAATTAATGAAAGCTGTAGCTTGATTTTTATTTAACTCATTTAAAAACATAAAATCCCCCCGCATATTACTATTATTTTCTATAATTCCTAAAATAATTATAACTTATTTTATATATAATATTTCTTAAATAAATCTTAAAAAACTATTTTAGAAATTAATATTAATCAACTTTTAAAACTGCCATAAAAGCTTCTTGTGGAACTTCTACTGATCCAACTTGTCTCATTCTCTTTTTACCTTCTTTTTGCTTTTCTAAAAGTTTTTTCTTTCTAGAAATATCTCCTCCATAGCACTTTGCAAGTACGTCTTTCCTCATAGCTTTAACAGTCTCTCTCGCAATAATTTTTGATCCTACCGCAGCTTGTATTGGTACTTCGAATAATTGTCTTGGTATGATCTCTTTAAGTTTTTCAGCTATTCCTCTTCCTTTATGATAAGCTCTTTCACTTGGTACTATCATAGAAAGGGCATCTACTACATCTCCATTTAATAATATATCAAGTTTAACTAATTCTGTTCTTACATAACCTTTAAACTCATAATCTAATGATGCATATCCCCTAGTTCTCGACTTTAAAGTATCAAAGAAATCGTAAACTATTTCGTTTAATGGTATATCATAATTTATAACTGCTCTTGTTTCCTCCATATATTGCATATCAATATATGTCCCTCTTCTTTCTTGACATAACTCCATTACAGCACCTACATATTCAGTTGGAGCTATTATGGAAGCTTTAACTATAGGTTCTTCCATATAGTCAATTTCCGTTGCTGGCGGAAGGTTTGTAGGATTTGTGATATCAAACTTTTCTCCATCTGTCTTTATAACTTTGTATATAACTGATGGAGCAGTTGTAATTATATCCAAATTAAATTCTCTTTCTATTCTTTCTTGAATTATCTCCATATGCAACAATCCAAGGAATCCGCATCTAAACCCAAATCCTAACGCAACAGATGTTTCCGGCTCAAAGTTTAAAGCTGCATCATTAATCTGTAGCTTTTCAAGAGCTTCTTTAAGTTCATCATATTTAGCTCCATCTACAGGGTATATTCCTGAGTAAACCATAGGGACAGCTGGCTTATATCCTGGAAGAGCTTTCTTTGTAGGTCTATCTGCTTCTGTTATAGTGTCTCCAACTCTAGCATCTCTTACATTCTTAATTGAACCTGTTATATATCCAACATCTCCTGCACTTAGCTCTGGAATTGGCATTAACTTTGGAGTAAATACTCCAACCTCCACTACCTCATAAACTTTATTAGTAGCCATTAGTTTTATCCTTGTTCCTGGCTTAACCTTTCCATCCTTTATTCTTACATAACATACAACACCTTTGTAGCTATCATAATAAGAATCAAAAATTAAAGCCTTTAATGGTGCATCTTCATCTCCTTCTGGAGGAGGAAGCCTATTAACTATTTCTTCTAATACATCTGGAATATTTAAACCTGTTTTTGCTGATATCATAGGTGCACTTTCAGCTTCTATTCCTATAACATCTTCTATTTCCCTCTTAACTTCATCTGCTCTTTGAGATGGTAAATCTATCTTATTTATAACTGGAGCTATTTCCAAATCATTATCCAATGCTAAATAACAATTTGCTAAAGTTTGCGCTTGAATACCTTGAGTAGCATCCACTACTAAAAGTGCGCCTTCACAAGCTGCCAAACTTCTTGATACTTCATATGTAAAATCTACATGCCCTGGAGTGTCTATAAGATTTAAGATATATTCTTCTCCATCTTCTCTTTTATAAACAAGTCTAGCTGCTTGTGACTTTATTGTTATTCCTCTCTCTCTTTCAAGTTCCATATTATCTAAAACTTGAGCTTCCATTTCTCTTTGAGTTAGGGTTCCTGTTGCCTCTAATAATCTATCTGCTAATGTAGACTTACCATGATCTATATGTGCAACTATTGAAAAGTTTCTTATGTACTGCTTCCTATTACTACTCATATATTAAAGCTGCCTTTACTTAAGGACAGCTACTTCACCCCCATTATATTAAATCAGCTAAATTATATCACAAACCACTGACCCACTGTCAATAAAAAACCATACTTATTAGAAATACAGTTTTTATATTATAACTTTCTCAATCTTATCTCTCACTGAGCAAAAAAAATCTCCTATGTTTTCCACAGCTTTTTCTGCTCCTTCAATTAAGCTAGATTCTTTTTTTATTTTAAAATCTTTTCCCCCTACTCTTACTAAAACTTCCTTCAAATCATCTTTATATATCTTAATTAAAGCATTATCTTTTATAAAATTAGAAAATTCTTCTCCAAATGCTTCAGATATTTTTTCATAGTTCTCATTAGTATTATCTAGCGGGGATAAAGCTTTTGTATTAATTATGTTGACCCTAGTAAGTCCTGCAAGAATTAAAATAGCCATTAATAAATTAAATATTATTCTAAATTTTGTTCTTTTTTTCAAAATTGAACACCCTCCAAGATACTTTTATCCTATAACTACAGCCATAAAAACCTCTCTTCATTAAAGGTAAAATAACAAACTGCAGCTTCTGGACTAATTCCCTCTATATGGGAAATTAAAAACTAAGTTTAAGTAGAGTTAAAACTCTCTACCTAAAAAAGTTTCACTTTATATCTTAAAGGATGCTCACTTTATAGTCTTTTATACATATTTATTATCTATTTATATGCTCCGCAATTAACCTTGCTATATATTTTGCAGAGCCTTTAGCTTCAGCTGAAGTATTTACGTTAGCTCCACACTCAATTAATATTGAACTATCACTTAAACTTTCATTGAAAGCATTAATCCCATGATTATATGAATATATTTGTCTTATAAGTCCTGGGAAAAGCGCATTTGCCTTATTCAGGAATTCCTCTGCCAAGGCATTATTCTTTCCATACCTTGTGCTGTTTTTAGCAGTTACAAACATAAGCCTCGCTACATTCTCACCATTTATATTTGCTGTAACAGCCCCCTTATTATCTAAGGAGTCTCTATGAAGGTCTATTATCATTTTAAAATCCCCATACTTTTTTAAATATCTACTAACTGTTTCGTTAGACCTATCATAACTATTATTATAAGATACACTATGGTTTGTTTTATCATGTATAACCGAAACCCCATAATCTTCTTCTAATATTCTGCTAATCTCACTACCAACTCCAACAACACTGTAATTTTCATCTAAGGTATCCCCCCCAGCTTCAGCGTAATTCTCTGTCGTATGAGTATGATATATAAGCACTTCTGGTTTTGAATGATCTATATTCTTTTTTAGTTTAGGATCATAAGCTAGTGAGTTTTTGGTGTTCACATTATTTCCACTACTGGTATCATCTTGCTTTGCAATAGAACTATCATTAATCTTAAATGGACTAATATCAACTGATGCAATTTTTGAATTAGCTTGAAAACCCTGCTTATAAAAACTTACTTCATTATTTATAATTGCAAAGCTACTGATATTTTTAAGTCCTAAAGCTTCTAAGCATACTCTTTTTATCGATAAGCTATTCTCAGCATAAGCTCCTTCATTGTATATTTGATTTTCTACAACAGGCATGCCAAAATTCAATAATTGAACATAGGCAAATCCCCCTCTTTCTTTATTACTACTTAGAACTTTAATTACCCTATAGGAAAATATCATAAGAATAACCAATAATATTATTACCCCTAAATTTACTTTTTGTTTAACAGTTTTTCTTCCTAATGTTCGTCTGTACACCTAAAATCCCCCTTTCTTATCCCATAATAAGATTTACTATATATTTATATGAGGATTTTACATAATTATTATAAGAAGATATCAATTTAAGAACTTATTAATATCTTCAACTGTCATATTAGGCTGAACTGCAATATTTATTCCATTTGATATTATTTTAGATAAGGAATCTATCATTAAATCTACTTCTTTAGGAGTAACAACTAAGTCCCCAACATAAGGATCTAATACTTCCTTTATGAGTACGCTTTTCTCATGCTTATCAACTTTTTTTAGCATATTATAAAAATCTTTTCCTTCTTCTGATTGACCAATTAAATCGTCGAGAACTAAATCTATAGTATCGTTAGCTATAGTTGCTGCATCAACAACTGTAGGAACTCCAATAGCAATTACCTTCACTCCAAGTGTTTCCTCATTTATTCTCATTCTATGGTTACCTACTCCCGCACCTGGTGATATGCCAGTATCACTTATTTGAATAGTTTTATTCACTCTATCTATCCTTCTAGATGCTAATGCATCAATACAAATCACTAAATCTGGCTTAATTTTATCAACTACGCTTTTAATTATTTCTCCCGTCTCTATTCCTGTAACCCCTAAAACTCCTGGAGCTATGGCAGCTACGGGTACAACGTTATCATCTATAGCATCTGGCATTACTGATTTTAAATGTCTTGTTACCATTATTCCTTCTGTTACTTTAGGCCCCAAAGCATCTGGAGTCACATTTCTATTTCCTAGCCCAACTATTAAAGCTAACTTATTTTCATCTATGTTTGCAAGTTTCTTTAGAGTTTTTCCTAACACTTTAGAAACCTGATCCATAAGTTCGCCATCATATGCAGTATATTCAGGAATATCTAAAGTTATATAATTCCCAATAGGTTTTCCCATTTTAACAGCTCCATCTTCTGTCATAACTCTAACCTTTGTTATTTTAGTTTCATCTTCTTCATATTCCTCAACAACAACACCATCAGCCTCTCTATTATTTTCTTTTTTATAAATTTCACACGCTTCAACTGCTAAGTCTGTTCTTACATTAATCATTTGTACACCTCACCTATTAAATACTCTTACACTTATTTTTCCGATTTACATAAATTTAATACTTGAATCTAATAAATTTCAATGCTATAATATGGTGTGTTGAATACGACTCGTATGCAGATTTCCCCAAAACTGCGAGAGGCCCTATAAAATTTAGAGGGGGTGAATTAAGAATGGCAAATATCAAATCAGCAAAGAAGAGAATATTAGTTGCAGAAAAGAAGACTGCTAGAAATAGAATGGTTAAGTCTGCTTTAAAAACTGCTATAAAGAAGTTTGAAGCTGCAGTATCAGCTAACAGTGCTGATGAAGCTAAAGAATTATTCGTTAAAGCTTCTAAGTCTTTAGATATGGCTGCTCAAAAGGGAGTAGTTCATAAAAACATGGCTGCTAGAAAGAAATCAAGATTAGCTGCAAAGTTAAACGCTATGGCGTAGTTGTAATAAAACCGACCTTGTTAAAGGTCGGTTCTTTACTTTTACTATGCTTTTTTCTTTTTGATAAGACACTTCATTCCTACAAATGATATAAATAACATACACATCAACAGCATAACTTCGTTGCCAGAAACTTTATCACCAGTTTTAACACCACTTGTAATATTAGTATTTCCACTATTATCTTTATCTGTTGTATTATTAGCCCCATCTTTTACAACATTTCTATTATCATTACTAGTTACTTCCTTATCTAAGATGACATAATCACTAAAATGATTTGTAGTGAAGGTAAATATACTATCCTTAACTTCACCTTTACCAACTTGTACAAAGCTTCCATTACCCTCTACATAGTAGCAATATAATTCTTTTCCCTCATAATTCTTATCTACAGAAACTTCTAAAATCATATCGGTGCCTAAAACTCCATCCTTTAAATTAGTTTTTATATTAAATTTATCTATTATATTTTGATTTTTTATATCATTAACTAGTCTGTCACTAACTGTAATTTGAAAATCAGTTAAACCTTGACTCTTTAAAGTTTCATTAAGTTTACCAACATCTTTAACTGTTATTTTAATGTTTCCTCTTTGAATTACTATCTTAAGATTTTTTCCTGAATTTACTATATACTCTAAAAGGTTTGTACTTATTCCCTCATTCATATTTGAAATTACTACTTCGCTTCCATTCTCTGACTTACTTATCTTTTCTTCTATTTGCTTATCAGTATCTGGCACTTTTCTGTTTTGAACTATTGAATTAGAACTATAAGCATCCTTTAAATCATCTTTATTAAAATTAATTTCTTTTACTTTATCAGCTAAAATAACTCCTCCAAAGGCTGGAATCTTAACTGTTACCTTTCCATCTTTTACAACATAGCTTTCTCCAGTATTTAGAATATTAGTAAGCTTAGTTCCATCTTTAATTGTTGGTACTGTAAGAGTGGTCATTATTTCATTTTCTTTTCTATTGGCTGCGACTAATACCTTTGAGTCTTCATCATTTCTTACATAGGCCATTACATCATTTTGAAATTCAGTTTGAACTTCTGATACATTTACTTCTCCAGTCCTTAGTGATGAATAGGCACTTCTTATCGCTGCAAGTTTTCCATACCATTCAACCAATTCTTTATCACCTTTTCCCCAAGTAAATCCTCTTCTATTATCTGGATCATCGCATCCAACCATTCCAATTTCATCGCCGTAATATATTGTTGGTGCCCCTATATATGTCATCTGTAAAAATGGTATTAATCTCATTTTTGCCTTAGCTAAGTCTGTGGCAGGGTTGGCAAATCCTCTTGTAGATTTTTGATATCCATCTAAAGCTGAAAGCACTCTTTGAGTATCATGAGATCCCATTAAATTCATCATAGCCTCTAAAGCTTCTCTTGGGTATTGTTCTCTCATCTTTTCAAGCTCATTCATAGAATCCTTTGCAGTTACCGCTGTCTTATTATCATCTTGACTTCCCTTGACAAAATTAAGAACAGCACCTCTAAATCTATAATTCATTACAGAGTCATACATATCTCCTAAAATATAATTCGATGCATCTGTCCATATTTCTCCTATTATAGCATTATCCCCTTCTCCTTTTACCGTCTTTCTAAAAGCTCTCCAAGTCTCATCAGATACTTCATTTGCAACATCTATTCTCCAACCGTTTGATCCTTCTCTAAGCCATTGTCTTGCTACTGAATTATCTCCATCAATTATTTCATTGGCCCAGGTCTTCACATTATACTCTGATCCATTTAATGCTTGTATTACTGGCATTGATTCAAAACCAGACCATCCTTCATATCCATAAGTATATTTACCAGTTTCATTCCCTTGTGAATCTTTTTCCATAACTTTAACATTACTTATTATAAACCAATCTTTATAATGTAAATCTGTAATTCCAATAGAATTATAGTAATCAGTTATTTTCTTTTCTGCATCGTTTAAGCTTAATCCATTGTTATTAACTTCATCATAAACATGTGACCAATATTGATATGCTCCAAGTGGTCTTCCTTTAGCAACATATTTACCATATCTATCAAAATAAACCGAATCATCAGATACATGATTAAAAACCCCATCGAGTATAATATGCATATTATTTTCTTTAGCAGCCTTTGCAAGATTCACGAAATCCTCCATCTCTCCAAGCTGATGATCAATTTTATTATAATCTGTTGTATCATACCTATGACTTGAAATTGATTGGGCTACTGGATTCAAATAAAGTATTGTAACTCCAACAGCTTTTAAATACTTAATTTTGTCTTCTATACCTTTTATATCACCACCATATAAGTCATTTGACCAAGTATTTATATCACCTTTATTAGCATTGCTTGGATACCCTTCCTTATTCATTAATTGTGGATCCTTAGGTAATGAATACCAATCACTTGCAAACTCATATGGAGTAGTTCCTCTAGCGTACTTTTGTATATAGTCATTATCTTTATCTCCATTAAAGAATCTATCTGGATATATCTGATATATAACTCCATTCTTTAACCAATCAGGAGTTTTAAAGTCCTTCGTACATACATTAAACTCATAATTTTTAACTTCACCTAAATTTCCTACTTTCCCCTCTGCAAAATAACCATCATCATCTCCATAAGCTTTTACATCAGAACCATTAGAAACTACAAAATAATATGAAAAAGTTCCTATCGTTTGTGGAGTATAGATACTTGTCCATTTATCACTATTATCTTCATAGCCTCCATTTTTATTCATATCAACTACATTAATTCCACTTGGAGTACTTAAAATCATCTTAACTTCTTTTGCCATATCTTTTTTAACTTTTAATGAAAATGTTATTGGTGTTTCAACTGAAACAGCTCCATATGGCTTTTTATATTCATCTAATCTAGAATTATAATATATTCCACCATTATCTATTTTTTCATTAGATGCATCATTAAAACATATTTGAGTTTTTGGATCATATGAAAAAGTTACAGTTCTATCTTGATCTAAAACTAGCTTATCAAACTTAACTTTTCTTTCCCCATCACCTTTGACTGTTAAATTTAAATTATCATAAGTTCCTTTTTTCAATTCAACCTTTCCTGAGTAAACACCATTTAATTTTTCATCAGTTAATTTTTGTAGTGTTTTCTCTCCATCATTTAGAGTTATATCTAAAACTCTATACTCTAAATCAGTTACCACTTTATGTGAATCATCATTATAAAAAAATGTTACATCCATAGTTTTAGGCACTACTATACTTATATTAGCCCCTCTAGCTATCCCATTTGCTCCATAATTTTCAGGATCCCATTTCAAGTTTATTGCAACCTTATATTCATATCTTCCAGCCTTTACACTTTTAAAAGTTTTCATGTAATTACCATTTCCTACATAGTCAAGTAAAAGTGCCTTGTCAGCTGGATTCCAAGTTCCATCTGTTCCTTGAATCCCAGTAGCTAATGAACCTGGAATTGTTACTTGTCTTCCATCATACTTTGGAAAGTTAAAAATTGAATTGCCTTCTTTTGTTTCCTTATTACATGGATCTAAAACTTCTTGTCCATCAACTATAAACTTATACTGAATTTCTTTTGCATCATCCCCTACTCTTATTGTAGTTGACCATACTCCATCATCAGCCTTCGTTAATGATGTTCCATTTTTACTCCAATCATTAACATTGCTACTTAAATAAACTTGCTTAGCATTTGGATTTTTATAATTAAAAGTAATTGTGCCATTACTATTTAATAATGGACTTTTCATTTCTACTGTTTTTGACTTTAATCCTAATTTTAATGCAACTTCATTTGGATTATTTATTGAATCTATTATTGTTCCTTCCTTTAAATCAGCGATAAACACAACATTTTGTTCTTTATCTAAACTTAATGAAACATTGCTTCCCTTTGGTATTCCTCCATCCTTAAAGCTGTAATTAACTATTCCTTTATATTCATAATTGCCAGCCTTCAATATAGATGTATAAATAAACTCACTTGAGCCTAACTGATACATATCAAAATTTCTATTAGATTCATCCCAATCACCGTTTCCACTTCTTACAGTACCAATGAGTGATATATTTTTGGAAATCTCAGGTTTATCTATAGAATTTCCGGTAACGTTTCCAGTATAGTCTGAAAAAAATGTAACACTTTCTGTCCCTTCTGGTATTATTACTTTTTCATTATTAACTCCTTCTCCATTATTCCAAGCCCCATTGTAAGCAACCTTATATTCCATGGTTCCTGCTTTAACAACTTTAAATGTCTTTTTGTAAATTCCACCACCCACATAATCAAGCTTAAAATTATCATCTGAAGGATCCCATGACTTTCCACCAAAACATTTATCAACTTCTCCTGTTAATATTGCTTTTGATTTAAACTGTTCTGGGTTATTTACAGAATCATAAATCTTTTTGTTTTTATAATCAAACCTGAAAGTAACCTCTTTATCTTCCTTTAAGTTTAGAGCAATATTACCATTTCCAACATCTTTCCCATAACTTTCTTCTAAAGTTCCATTCATAGCAATTTTATATTCATATTTTTCACTTGCCTTTAATTTAAATGTAGCTTCATAAACTCCATTTTTATATTCCCTAAGCTTTCCTAAATAATTTTTCGGGTTCCAATCATCCCCAAGATTATTATCCTTCATAAGATTTCCTACTAGTACAGCTACTGAATTTGCTTTTATTATTTCATTACTCTCAGATTCAGCACTAACCTTATTTAAGGATACATTATTGAACAGAGTAAAGAAAAACATTATCAAAGTAACCCAAGTTGTTTTTTTGAAAATTTTTTCATTCATCACTTTACCTCCCATAAAATTATTTAAATATATTTTCATAAGATATTATAGCACACAACGTTTACATTATACATATATGTAAATTTGTGTAATCTTACAAAAATATTTTTCCGTATTTTATATAAACTTTATATAAAAATAAGCCATCTAAATTTTATATTCTAGATGGCTTTTATCTTAATCACTTTTTTATCATCAATGTATTAAGTAGAAGCAATTCAAGTTCCATAGTTTTATCTACTCCTGATGATTTAAGTCTTGCTTCAGTATCCACAGAAAGCTTAACTAATTCCTCTAGTTGTCTTCTTGAAAACTTCGAACTCAAATTCATTAACTTTTCACAAACAAAGGATGGCACCTTTAACTCTGCTACAAAATCATTAACTCTTTTTCCTTTTTCCATTCCTAATTTAATGTTATATAACTTCTTAAACTGAGATTCTATAGATGTTATTATAAGCATATGCTGATCTGCTTTAAACAATAATTCATCCATTATATCTATTGCTTTTTCTATTTTCCTTTGTGAAATAAGATCAACTAAATCAAATATATCCTCTTCACTTTTGGAAGGTATGAGCTTTTCTATATCTTCCTTTTTTATGCTCCTTCCATTAGTATAATCAATTAATTTATCTACCTCTCTTCTTATAATATTAAAGTTATTCTGTACCCTTTCACAGAAAAACCTTAACTCAAACTTTCCTATTTCTTTCTCTTTTTCCCTAAATACATCTTCAACCTTTTTTACAAATCTATCTCTCTTTAATTTATCAAAATGAACTATCTCCGTAATCTTATCTAAAGCCATTAGTTTTTTGTTCTTTTTAGGATTTTCCCTTTTATCATTAAATACATAATACAATATAATTACTGTGAACTCTGGAACATCTCTCAAATATTCTTTTAATTCATTATAAATTTTAGTTGCTGAACTATCAGATTTGTCCCTTAAGAAGTTAGCTCTATAAACTAAAACAACTTTCTTCTCTCCCATGAAAGGCATGGTTTCACAAGCATTCATAATATCATCCATAGTGGTAGTTAACCCATCTAACCTTGTATAATTTAAATCTTCAAAGCCATCCTTTACGATTGGTTTAACTAAAAAATCTATACCCTCTTTTATTAATTCTTCATCTCCACCACAAAATATATACGAATTTTTTATAGTCTTATTTTTAATCTCATTTTCAAATGTATCGTAAGTAATCAAGTTAATCCGCCTTTCATCAAAACACTATCTAATATAATAAAATCTTATCATCTATTACAAATAAACCATTTGATTTTTTCTCTACGAAATTAATTATATCACAAGTTCCATTTATTTTTTGCCTATTATTCATCCGTAATAGGTATTCCTTTCCCCCTACTTTTAGCAAATAATTTTTCCCTTCTGCTTTTATTATCAAACCATTTTTAGTAGTAATATTTTTAGTTTCTCTAAAAGCTTCCTTCGCCAATGTTACTTTTTTAAGCTTTCCCATATCTATATTTCTTATATTTGAAACTATTTTTCTATCTCCCCTATATGATATTAATAGCCCTCCCTCTTTTAAATAGTCAATGCGCATTATAGGACTATATACATATATAAAAGCAGTTATTGCAGCTGCTACTGGTAAAATTTTAAGTTTTTTTATTCCTTTAAAATAAAAGTATACGCTAATAAACATAGAACAATAGATCAGTACAGCTCCTTCATTTACTATATAAGCACTACTACTTAAATCATATAAATAGTCAGTGCAAAAATCCAATATATTTATAACTTTTAATAATACAAAAGAAATGAAATCAAATATAGGATTTATTGAGAGACCTAATAATAAAAAGTTTCCTAGAATTATTAAAATATTAAAAATAGGTTCTAAAACTAAATTACCTAAAATAAAAACAAAAGAACATTCTTTAAACGAAGCCATTATAATAGGCATGGTAAATACTTGAGCCGACAAAGATGTCGCTACAGTTTTTCTTATGTATGTTGGTAATTTATACAATATGTTATTAATTTTTTTTGAATATAAAACCATGCCAAGAGTTGCTAAAAAAGATAATTGAAATCCTAATTGAAATGGTGCATAGGGACTCAGTAAGGTTATCCCCCCTGCACTTAAAGCAAGCGCACTTAAGGGATTATAATTTTTCTTTGCACTTGGAGCTAATGAGACTAAACTTATCATAAATAAAGCTCTTAGTGAAGAAAATGGTGCTCCTGTAAAAAGTACATATATAAAAGTAATCCCCAATGATATCCCTTTTCCTAAAAAAGCTCTCAGAAAGGAAAATATCAAAGCTACATGTAGTCCCGAAACACTGATTGCATGGATTACCCCTAAATTCTTCATATCCTCCTTATCTTCTTCATCTAAATAATCAGAAAATCCAAAAGCTAATGAAGACACTAATGCAGCTTTCCTTCTTCCCAAGTTATTATTAAGTTTCTCATAAATTTCTTCTCTTATGTCGTATAACCTGCTTACTAAACTCTTTTCTAAAACTCTCCCCTTTTTAACAGTTATGCTACCTAATATTCCTTTATCCTTATCTATTCCCTTTGTAAGCTCTCCTTCTACATAAATATTATCCCCTTGTTTGTATTTTGAACCTTCCCCCTGAAGATAAAATCTCTTTCCTTTGTAGGTTGCTATTTTACTATACGACTTTACTTCGACTATCTGAACTTTTCCACTAAAACTATTAGAAAAATTAATTTTATAATATGCAACATTATCTACTAAGGACAGAAGAAAAAATGCAACTACAATAATAGTAAACATCATATTTGACTTAAAAAAAGTAAAAACAAAAAATAAGCTAGCAGAGATTACTGCTAGCCATAAATATTTATCATATAAACCATAAATTACTGACCCAAGTATAAATGATAACACTATATATACTATAGGGCTATTAACCTTTTCTATATCTTTAAATTTCATGGATGAATCACCTCATCCTAAATCATTGACACCTTTTCAGTATTAATTCATAAATCAAATTAATTAATATAATTACACCAATTTTCACCATAGCAAAAATTGATAAAGTTAATCCATATAAAAATATTAGTCCACCAACTGACATAAGCCATATTAATATACTAACTATAAATAATACTAATTGAGCTGACACCCTCTTAAGAGGAATTGAAACATTTATAAAAGTATTGATAAGTAAAAATGCTCCAAGAGTAGCCACTAATACTATTTCAAAACTGCTATTTGCATCATATATAGCTGCTAAAGCAAGTACACTATAAACAATGCTCCTCAAAATAAACTTATTATCATCATCTCTTGGCGAATGAATTAAAGTTAAAAACAAAGGTATAGCTAGAATTACATTTATTATTATTATTGGAATATAACTTACTTGTATATTGTTGTTTATTAAAGGAAGAGTATTTATTATTACTATTTCCGAAAACAACATGGTTATAATCGCTGCTTGAACCTTAGCTAGTCCATCATTAAATTTCCTTGCAATATCAAATATACTTAAAAAGCCTTTTAAGTAATTATTTTTAATAAATAAATCTGCAGCATTTTTTATAATTTTAGGAGCATCTCCTTTACCTATACCTAAATTAGATAAACTTATGGTTGGCAATTCTCCTAAACTTTCACCGCTAGCTGCTACTTTATATTTATCTTTTATAAATAATCCAATTATCCTAGCCTTAAGTTCTGGCGTAACTCTAGAAAAAACCCTAGTTCTTGATACCGTATCGATTAATTCTTCATTTCCTAAAGAATAAATCTCTATTCCACTAATAACCTTGTTATTTGATGAAACAAGCTTTGCCTTTTTCCCTAATGAAGTTGCTACTATTTTATTATCATCAGTAATCATTATAGGTATTATTCCCCTATTTTTTATTTCTGATATTTCCTCTTCTATGTCATCATTTAAAGGATTATCTAATGCAACTAGTCCTACAAAAACCAAATTATTTTCTATATTTTCTTCTCTAGATGGAGTATAGCTAAAACTTCTATATGCTATACCTTGTGTAATTAATCCCTCTAAAGAAAAATTATAATCAATTGCTTTTATTCTTTCTACATCTTCAGGAGTAATCTCTTTTTCTAAACCATCTATCATTATGTAACTACATCTATCCAATATGGCATCTACATTTCCACGACAATTTGCTCTTGAACCTTGTTTCACTTTATTTATCGTAGTTATTACTCTTTTATCAGTATCCATAGGGATTTCAAATACCCTTCTATGATTTGCCTCTAACATAGATTTATATGCCATCTTTTCATTTGCAAACTTTAAATAAGCTACTTCCTTTAATTCTCCTTCTCCTAAATCTTGATCAGCATCATATGTAGAATTATTACAGAGAACTATAGTTTCAATTAATCTCTTAATAGTAACTTCTCTATTATATATAATCTCTTTGCTTTCAAAAATTTTATTATTAACATATAACTTATCTACTATCATTTCCTCTTTTGTAACTGATCCTATCTTGTCCATAAAAAGAATTTCTATTTCATTTATTATATCTAATGTAGACATATTAACCAAATCTATGCCCTTTTTATGTAAATCTTTCTTTAAAATAATTCCATATAAAAAAGCTATGCTTATTAAAGGCATTACCTGTATTGCAAATAATGATAAACATAACCCATAAAGGTTTTGTTGAAAATAATAACTTCCTATTGATGTCCCAATTGCCACTAATGAAAGTATAATCATTATTTTTCCTACTTTTTTCTCTACTCGTTTACCTAAAGTATGCTTATTTTTACTTGCATCCATTATCATAGTAAACATCTTTCCAAGTTCTGTTAAATTTCCAGTTGCTACTACAATTCCTGTTCCTTCACCTTCAGCTATTGAAGATCCCTTAAATAGCATATTTTTCATTTCAGCTATAGAATAAATTGCCTCATCTATTTTACTGTCAAATTTCTCCTTCAAGAAATTTTCACCTGTAATATTCTTTTCATCAACCTTAATTTCATTTGCCGTAATTATTCTAATATCCGCTGGCACTAATGAACCCTTGGAAAAGTAAACTATATCACCTTTTACTAATTCTTCTGATTTTACTTCCTTTGGTATTCCGTTACGCAACACTTTAGTAGTTGTATTATTTAAATTTTGTAAAAATTTCATCTTGTTCGTTTTATTTTTAGTATAAATAATTTTTATTATTAAACTTATTAATATAATAGCGGTGGATATGCTACCCATAACATATTCACTATAATAAAATAAAACTCCTATTATTGCTACACTTAAAAAAATATATATACTGAAAAAGTTTTTTAAAGATGCTATGAATCCATTTTTATACGGAACAAAAACTCTGTTATCCCCTGAATTTTTTCTTTCTTTCTCACATTCTTCTTCACTTAATCCCTTATATATATCACTCTTAAGCATTTCAACAATAGCCTTCCAAGAATTATTGCTATAAATATTCAAAATGCTTCCTCCATTTCTGTGATAATTACTCCATATTATTATAATATATTTTCTACCATCCTAACATATTTTTATTATAAAAAACAAATTAAACTGAAAAAAACTAAAATATATAATACATAACATCATCTTTTTGTTTTAGGATTAAATATAGCAGCCATAATATATCCAAAAAAAATAGATGCTGTAATTCCTGCAGCAGCACCTTTTATTCCACCACTAAAGGCACCTATAAGACCTGTTAACTGAACTTCCTTTATAACAGACTTAGCTAGGCTATTTCCAAAGCCCGGCAGAGGTATAGTTGCCCCTGCTCCTGCAAATTCTATTATTTTATCATAAATTCCAAATGCTCCAAGAATAGCTCCTATAGTTACAAAAACAACTAATATTCTTCCCGGTGTTAATTTTGTAGTATCCATTAGTATTTGTCCTATAACACATATTAATCCTCCAACAAAGAAAGCTTTTAAAAAATCCAAAAAATCATCTCCTTAATCAAATTCTATAGATACTGCATGAGCTATTCCAGGTATACTCTCCCCTTGAAGTGATGATGTAGTACTCATTAGAGCTCCTGTAGAAACTAACAACACCTTTTTTACTTCCTTAGTCATCAACTTTTTATAAAGATATCCTGATGCAACTACAGCTGAACATCCACAGCCACTTCCACCTGATTCCGTATTCTGTACTACATCGTTAAATATCATATCTCCACAATCTATATGATTATCCTTTATATCATAACCATACTCAAGTAATAATTCATTTGCTATTTTCTTTCCAACTCTTCCCAAATCACCTGTTGCTATTAAATCATAATCCTTAGGTTCTCTTCCTGTATCTTTAAAATGCTTATAAATTGTATGTGCAGCTGCAGGAGCCATAGCTGCTCCCATATTACTTGGATCAGTAATACCATAATCCTTAACAACACCAGTTGTAATATATCTTACTTTAGGAAATTCTCCTTTTCTCCCTAATACCATAGCACCAGCACCTGTCACAGTCCATTGAGCTGTTTTACTCCTTTGAGCTCCATAATTTAAAGGAAATCTAAATTGCCTTTCTGCTGAACTAAAATGCGATGAAGTTGCTGCTACCACATAATCAGCAAATCCTCCATCTACTAGTAAAGCTCCTAGGCTTAAGGATTCAGACATAGTTGAGCAAGCACCATATAGTCCGAAAAAAGGTATCTTAAACTTTCTTGCTGCAAAGGTTGATGATATTATTTGATTTAATAAATCTCCCGAAAATAAATAATTAATATCCTTTTCGGTTAGACCTGCCTTTTTTATAGATTCCCCTATAGCTTTATACATCATCTCGCTTTCTGCTTTTTCATAGCTCTCTTCTCCACAGGTATCATCTTTTAAAACTTCATCGAAATAATGTTTTAGAGGTCCTTCTCCTTCCTTTGGTCCAACAATAGAAAATGTGGATATTATTCTAGGAGGTTCCTTTAACTCTATAGTTTGTTGTCCTCTTCTCTTATTAAATTCATCTCCCACTTACTTCACTCCTATCCATACAAACTAACTACATAATATATTATTCCTATAATAACTGACGATCCGATACCATAAACTAGTACAGGTCCTGCAATAGTAAACATCTTAGCTGCTACTCCAAAGACAAATCCTTCCTTCTTAAATTCTATAGCTGGAGCAACTACTGCATTAGCAAAACCTGTTATAGGAACAACAGTACCTGCTCCTGCATATTGAGCTAACCTAGCATATAAACCAAGTCCTGTTAATAATCCACCTAAAAATATCATTATAATAGAAGTTATATTAGAAATATCTCCACTTGATAAATCATATCTACTTAAAAAATTCATTATCAATTGTCCTAGATCACAAATTAAACCACCAACAAAAAAAGCTCTAAAGCAATTTCTTAAAATTTTAGGCTTTGGTTCTATTTCTTTAGTTAAAGTTTGAAATTTATTCTCTACTTCTTTCTCTCTAACCATTAAAATTACTCTCCTTAAAATACTACATAAATAGTATCTGTAAAATAAAGATTCTCATTCTCTAAATTATGTTGAGCTAAACCAAGCTTTGTCCTTTTCCAAGTATTATGCTATTATTACAATTAGAGAATAATTTTATTCTTTAAATTTTAATACATTTCAATAAAGGTGGTCATATGAAAAAAATAACTTCGATTATATTAGCATTTATGCTTTTAATAATTAACATACCATTTACAGCTAAAGCTACATCATTCACTGCTAATGATGCTAACAATGCTCAATTAAATGTAGTTTCTGACAAGTTAAAACAATTAGATACTGATCTTGCAAAAACACAAAAAGAAGTAGCTGAATTAAAAGAAACTGTATCTAATAATGAAAATTCTATAAAAACAACTCAAAAAGAAATTGACAATACCCAAGAGAAAATAAATTCTTTAAATGAAGATATAAAAAAGAATGAAGAAATACTTGATGAAAGATTACGAGAAATGTATAAAAGCGGTAGCTATTCTGAATTTAACTATTTATCTTTTATTTTCAAGTCAAAAAGCTTAACTGATTTCTTTAATAAAGTTAACTCTTGTAGAATAATTATTAATCAAGATAAAAAGTTAATAGAAGGAATTCGTGAGAAAGTTAATGAACAAAA
This sequence comes from Clostridium sp. HBUAS56017, assembly GCF_007115085.1. NCBI lineage: Bacteria > Bacillati > Bacillota > Clostridia > Eubacteriales > Clostridiaceae > Clostridium > Clostridium sp. HBUAS56017. The sequence goes on from NZ_SULK01000001.1 coordinate 377,268, forward strand.
TAAGGCTATGGATTCTATTACTAAACAAAAAGAAAATCTTGTAGCTCTAACTGAAGAAAATAAAAAGAAATTAGAGGAAGTTAAATCAAAAGAAGATTCTCTTTCAGAAACTAAGGCCAAGCTTGCGCAAGAAAAGGCTAATTTAAAGGACGCAATTCGTAAGAATGAAGCGCAATTTATTGCAAAATATATTGAAATTATTAATTCTGATTCTTCTGATTATAGTGCCTTGAGCTATGCTGCTATCTTTTTAAAAGGATTCCTAGATCAAGTTTCTACTCCTTCTGTAAAGGATGAAGCAAAAGCTTCCATTGCTAAAGCTGAAGAAAAAATGAAGAAATTAACACCAAGTCCAAACAGTAATTCTGGCTTTAGTGGTAGTCCAAGCTCCTATAAGCAGAGTTATACTATGGAAGCTACAGCTTACACTGCTAATACATCAACTGCAACAGGAACGATTCCTGTTAGAAATCCAAATGGATTAAGTACTGTAGCTGTTGACCCAAGTATCATTCCTTTAGGCAGTACGGTTTATGTTTCTGGATATGGCTATGCTATAGCTGCTGATACTGGTGGAGACATTCATGGAATGAGAATAGATTTATTTATGAATAGCGAAGCAGACTGTATTGCCTTTGGGCGAAAAGATGTTACTGTTCTTTTAATTAATTAATAAAAAGATGCTGTACTATATTTTAGTCAGCATCTTTTTTTAGTTAAAAAATTGCATTTCTCAATTTCATTACATAACTTTTGTAAAATCATACAATCATTTTCTATAGTATTTTCATAGGAATCTTTTACCAAAAAGTTTATAATTTATATATCATTAATTTTAAAGGAGGATATATTAATGAAAAGTTTAAAACAAAAATTTACTATATTCTTTACTATTATTTTTGCAGTAATTATATGCACTCTATGTTTAGCATCTTATTATAGAAGCAGCGCTCACATGAAAACGCTTTCTGATAGTCAAGTTGAAGAAAGGCTTTCAAATAACTATAACGCTTTTTTATCTTATATAAAACTTGTATATGGTAGATTGAAACTTACAGATGGTATCTTAGTAGATGATAAGGATGTAGATATTAAAGGCACCAATACTGTAGTAGATATGGTATCAAACGATTTTAATGATATCGCTTCTATATATTTAAAAAGTGGTAACGACTTTGTAAGGATTTCAACAAGCATTCGTCATGACACTGGAAAAAGAGCTATAGATACAGTCCTCGATACTTCTTCTGAAGCATATAAAAGACTATCTGCTGGTAAAGAATATACCGGTGAAACAAATGTACTTGGTTACAACTATAAAACAGAATATAGATGCATAACTGATTCTTCTGGAAATGTTATTGGAGCCTATGAAATTGGTATTTCTACAAACTCAGCATCAAAAATAGTTAATGATAGCTTAAATAATTTAAAAATACTTTTTATTGTACTATCTATAGCATCTTTAATAATCACAGAAATTGCTATTGTTTTAATTAGCAAAAAACTTACTAAAAATTTAAAATCCATAGTTAACTTCTCTAAAAACATACAAAACCTTGATGTTTCCAAAAATGTACCTAGTAATATTTTAAGCTTAAAAGATGAAATCGGAGACATAGGTAAAGCCCTTAATATAATAGTTGAAAATTTAAGAAGTTTTATGTCAACTGCTAATAATCTAGCTTCTAATGTTACTAATCATTCAAAAGAATTAATTGATAATATAGAACAAGTTAATTTTACAGCAAATGAAATTTCAAATGTTGTAGTTCAAATAGCTGACAGTGCAAGTAAACAAGCAAAAAATACAGAAGATGGTGTTAATAAAGTTTCTAATCTTAGTGCGTGCATAGATAAGAATAATTCTAATATGGCTGCCTTAAACAACATAATGAAAAAAGTCGAAACTTATAAAACTGAAGGTATGGATATGTTATCTCTTCTTAAAAACGAAAATACCCAGAGTAACAATTCTATTTATAATATTCATGAAATAATAATCGATACTAATAATAAAGCAGCTGAGATTAAACAAGCTAGTCAAATGATTAAGGATATATCAGAGCAAACTAACCTTCTTGCTTTAAATGCTGCCATTGAAGCTGCAAGAGCTGGAGAAGATGGAAAAGGATTTGCTGTAGTTGCCGAAGAAATTAGAAACTTAGCCGAAGAATCGAATAAATTTACAAAAGAAATTGATGAAACTATAACAAACTTAATTTATAGAACTGAAAATGCAGTTGAAACTATGAATAAAATTACTGAAATTATAAACAATGAACATGCTTGCCTTAACAAAACTTCCGATAAATTTACTGGTATTTCTGAGAGCATAGAAAAGTCAAGTAGTTCTTTGGAAAACCTAAATAACACAAGTAAATTTATGAAAAACCAAAGTGATGATATTAATGAAATAATTCAAAACCTTTCTTCTATTGCAGAAGGAAATGCTGCTTCTACTGAAGAAATGGCAGCTTCTGTTGAAGAACAAACTTCTTCTTTATCTGAATTTTCTAATTCAGTAAATGAAATGGCTCATTTAGCTGAAAACTTGAAGAAGAATATAAATAAGTTTAAATATTAAAAAGCTAAAAATCTTGCATTAGTAAAAAAACTCCACCACTAATAATTTAATGGTTGGAGTTTTTTTATTATAATTCTTTAAATACTTAATTTTCATTAAATATTAAACATATATAAATTCACCATATGTCTATGCTCCTAAGTTAGATACTATTCCTGTAACTTCTCCCTCATTACAAGTAAAACTTTTTTCTCAATCCTAGAAACCTGAACTTGACTTATTCCCAGCATCTTAGCTACTTGTACCTGAGTTTTATCCTTAAAATATCTAAGAACAATAATCTGCCTAGCCTTTTCATCTAAACTTCTTAAAGCTTCCTTTAAAGCAATTTTATCTACCATTTCGCTATCATCAGTTCCATCTTGACTAAGCTTATCTATTAAAAGCACAGGCGCTCCATCCTCTTGATGAATTGTATCATAAAGATATTGCAAACTGGATGATGATTCTACAGCAAAGACTATGTCTTCCTTATCTATTCCCGAATAATTTGATAGTTCATCTATAGTTGGATCTCTATCTAATTTTTTAGTTAACTCTTCCTTATCAAAATGAATCTTTCTAGCCAAGCTTTTTACATTTCTACTTACCTTAATCATTCCATCATCCCTAAGAAATCTCTTAATTTCACCCATAATCATAGGAACAGCATAAGTAGAAAATTTTACATTAAAAGCTGAATCAAAATTCTTTATAGCTTTAACAAGGCCTATACAACCTATTTGAAATATATCTTCATAATCATATCCTCTATTTAAGAATTTCTTACTTAATGAGGATACAAGAGGAAGGTTCATTTCTATCAATCTATTCATAGCTACCTCATTACCATCTTTTGCTAGAGGAAGTAACTCTGTGTTATCTTCATAATTAAATTCCTCTCTTTTAAAATTCCCTTTCTCCATACCTTTCCACCTAACTTACTGTACTAAATTTCTTCTTTAATACTACCCTTGTACCTTCTCCCTTTTTGCTTTCAACTATCATACTATCCATGAAAGTTTCCATAACCGTAAAACCCATACCTGATCTTTCAAGATCTGGCCTTGATGTATATAATGGCTCTTTTGCTTTTTCTAAATCCTCTATACCTTTTCCATAATCGATTACAGTTATAGTAACTTCATTTTTTAATAGCTCAGCTTCTATTAAAACCCTTTCGTCTTCTTTTCCTTCATAGCCATGAATGATTGAATTTGTAACAGCTTCTGATACTGCTGTTTTCACATCTGTTATCTCTTCTATTGTTGGATCTAGTTGAGAGACAAAAGCTGCTATTGCAACCCTTGCGAAGCCCTCATTTTGGGACTTACTTTCAAATTCAATTTTTATCTTATTATCATACATGAAAAACCCCTCCATTAAATGCACTTTAGTGCTTCTGTCACATTACTATAGCTATCTATAATTTTGAATAATCCTGACAACTCAAATACTCTATTAACACCATTAGTAACATTAGTTACACAAAGTGCACCACCTTTTGACGATATCTTTTTATATCTTCCAACTACAACCCCAATTCCTGAACTATCCATAAATGTTACTCCTGAAAAATTTAAGATTAATTTTTGGATATTGTCTCTGTCAATTCTATCATCAATCTTAACTCTAACCTCTTCAGCACTATGATGATCTAGCTCTCCAACTAGATTTGCAATGAGTTTATCTTCATTCTTCTCAAACTTTAGATACATATTATGTTACCCTAGAGATCCCCCTTAGAGTAATTCACCTCCTCGTAAGCCCTTTTTCCATATTTTAACACAGTTGTTAAGTGATAGTCAACAATATTATGAATTTTATTACATTTATTGGAACATCAAAAAAATATAAAGCGAAGCTTGTTGAAAAATTCACTTGCCTCGCTTTATATTTTTCTTTAATTTTATTTTACTCTATATTTATCTATTTCCTTGGAAATATCTTTGTAAAATCCCTCCAAATCATGACTTTTATCTAGCATCATAATCTCTATTGCATCCTCTAAATCATCCATAGTATAGATATGGAATTCTCCCTTTAATATAGCCTCTTCTACCTCTGGTTTTAAAATCACCTCTTCTTTATTTAATGAAGGAATTAAAACACCTTTGTCTCCCCATTCCCCCATAAGCTTACAAGTTTTATAGAAACCTTCTATCTTCTCATTTACTCCTCCTATAGGTTGAACTTCACCAAATTGATTAATTGACCCTGTTACTGCTATATTTTGTCTGATAGCATATTTACTTAAAGCTGATAATAAACATAAGAATTCCGAAACAGATGCACTATCTCCATCAATTTTTCCATAAGTTTGTTCAAAACTCAAATGAAAATCTACAGGTAACTTTTCATAAGGGTTTATGATAGTACTTAATAGTCCTGAAAGTATATTTATTGATTTTTCATGTATACTTCCTGATAAATTACTTTCCTTTTGAACATCTATTAGCTTTCCATCCCCTTTACATGCAATACATGTAACCTTCATAGGTTTTCCAAAACTATAATATCCTGAATTCAAAACAGCTAATCCATTTATCGATCCGACTTTTTTCCCCTTTAATGAAATTAATATTTTCTTTTCTTTATACATATCCATTATCTGCTCTTCTACTAGTTCTTCCTCATATGCTACCTTTATTATGTCCTTACCAAAAACTTCTCTTCTTCCATGATTTTTTATTTCATTTTCCGTCAATATTAATATTTTATCTATATCACTTTCTTCTATACTAACCTTTTTTTTACTATTAGCTATTCTAGATAAATATTTTATTATTTCTTTAATTCCATTATCATCTATATTATTTATATTATATTTCTTTCCCCTATCTATAATATAATTCTTTAAATACTTACCTTTTATATCTTTATAATTAATTACATTAGAAAACTCTACTCTAAGAGGAAATAACCTTCTAAAGTCCTCATCAGCATCATAGAGGACATCATAACTTTCATAATCTCCAATTATAATCACTTTAACCTTTATAGGAATAGCCTTTGGTTTTAATCCATTAATAGATAATATATCTAAATAACTTTTAGATAAATCTATATTCACTTTTCCTGACATTAAAGTCTTTTTTAGATAATAATAACTATAACCATTGCTTATTAATTGATTTAATCTTAAAATAATACATCCTTCATTTGCTAAAAGAACCGATCCTGGTGTTATTAAAGAAAGTTCACTTGTATATAATCCATTATGATTTTCATATTCTACATTACCTAATAAATTTACTATACTTGGGTCTTCCTCAAATATAACTCTAGGTTTTTTATAATTACTGTTATCTACCAAGACAGAGATATCATATTTATTTAATATTTCATTGATATTAGCTTCATCTTCATCTATATTAATTGTATAACAATCTACTAAATTCTTTTCTATATTAAAGAACAATTTTTCTAAATATTCATAGGCATCATCATCAGTTATAAATTTTAACAAACATTCTTGCTTCTCTTCTTCTAACTCAACATCTAAAAATTCTGCGTATATATCCTTTAACTTTTTAATAGATGTAAGCTCGATATCCTTTAGCTTTTCAAGTACTAATTCTGCTTTATTCCTGAGTTTAGAAGCCTTTTTTACTATTGAATCCTTTGATTCATTTGCTAAGACATCATATTCTTTTTCAGTCATAGCTTTACCTTCTTTTAAAGGTAAAAAAGCAAAACCTCCAGTAGTTGCTTTTACATCAAACCCTTCATTCTTTGCCATATCTACAAGTTCACCAATATAATTACTTCTTTTACTATGAACTTCTTCTATTATATTATCTTTTTCTGATTCAGAGGAGGTATTATAAAACTCCATCACTACTTCATAATAGCTATTTTTAATATTCTCAACTTCATCTTTAAGCTCTTTCCCTTTTCCATTACTCAAAAAAATCGCCTCTGGTTTTTTGGGATCATCTATAGTTACATAACAAATATCTTTAGGTGAATTTGAATCCTTGTGAATATCCTCAATAAATTTAATTAGGTTATTTAGCTTATCTTTTGAAAAAGAGTCTATTAGATATAAATTATACCCCTCTTCTTCAATTTCAATAGCTCTCCTAACCTTTTGATATGCTAAATTTATACTAGGAATATCATTAAATTTTACATTTTCTTCTCCTTCATTTAGATCAATATTAAATAGTACTTCACTTGGAGTTAACTCTTTTTTCATTTAATAATTACCCACTTTTAAAACTGTACTAAAACAGTCTTATTTAAGTAGCTCCCTCCTTTTTAGTAATCTACTATATTAATATTCTTCTACTGCCTATTTAGATAATACTTTTAAAAAATTAATATAATTTTTCTAAAATAATTTGAGTTGTTCTATCCTTGTTTCTTTAAAGGAAGATATACTAATCCCTATTAATCTAAGTTCCTCATTAATTTCTTCTCCTATAAGCATTTCTTTAGCGACTTCATATATCTCTTCTTCTGTAGATATATAATAATTTAAGGTCTTACTCCTAGTGTGACTTTCAAAATCACCTGTTTTATATTTTAAAGTTACTGTCTTCCCTAAAATATTTTTAGATGCTAAAATAGAGCCTACTTCCTTTGAAAACTCTTTAATATAAATTAATAATTCATCTTTATCCATTGTATTTTCCTTTAAAGTCCTCTCTTTTCCAACAGACTTCCTTTCTCTAAAGGTTTCAACATCTCTGTTATCTATACCTCTAATCCTGTCATATACCACAAGTCCCATTTTCCCTAAAATACCTTGTAAAAAATCTTTAGGAAGCTCATATAGATCTTCTACTGTAAAAACGCCCATATTATTTAGCCTTCCTACTGATTTTTTACCAAGTCCAAAAACTTTTGATATAGGAATCGGCATAAGTATATCAGGTATCATTGCTTTAGTTATAACCATAATACCATTTGGCTTATTCCAATCAGAAGCTAGCTTTGCCAAAAACTTATTATAAGAAATGCCAATTGATAATGTAAGTCCTAACTCCCTCCTAACTCTTTCTTTTATATATAATGCTGCTTTCTCTCCAGTTTTAAATCTGCTATCTGTAATATCTAAAAAGGCCTCATCTATTGAAAGAGGCTCAATTATTGGTGTTACTTCCCTGAATATTCGAAAAATTCTCTCAGAGGTTTCTTTATATCTAAAATATCTTACAGGTAAAAAAATTCCCATAGGGCATTTTTTTCTTGCTAAGAAAACAGGCATAGCTGAATGAACTCCATATTTTCTAGCTTCATAGGAACAGGTAGAAACTACACCTCTTTCACCTATACCCCCAACTATAACTGGCTTTCCCTTTAATGAAGGATTATCTTTTATCTCAACTGACGCAAAAAATGCATCCATATCTACATGTAATATAATTCTATCCATATCTATGTTTTTATTAAGCTAATACCTCTGCAAATATACCTTGATTCTTACTTACAAGGATTAAATATATTCCTACAGATAGAAGCTCATTAATATACCTTTCTTCTTTTATATTTCTAGAGTATTCAATTATTGCTATACTTATAAATTTTCTAAATCCTTTATCCATGTAAAATTCATATTGTCCATCTTCGTCACATAGATACTGTATTACTTCATTTATCTTATTTATATATTTTTTAGATTCATCATATCCTGATATAGCTCCAAAAAGAGGTATTAACTGATGACTTACCTTGATGTCTTCTTTTTCAAACTCCAAAAGCAACTCTTCCACTTTATCAGTAGCTTTCTTATTTTTATTTAATAGCAAAGTCATAGCTAATCCTTGTATACTATTATTTGAAAGTATATCTAATTTCGTATATCTCTCAAATAGTTTATCCATATATTCTATAATTAACTCTTTTCTTACATCATTTATAGCTAAAAGAGCACACTCTAAATAATCTTCATGATTAGTAACATTATTATACTTTCCTCTAATCACTTCATAAATCTCTCTCATATATAAAATCCTTGAAAAACGTTCTTCATCTTCTACATATTTAACCAATGTATAGCTAGCTAAAACTAAATGTTGACTATCTTTAAATCCTACTTCCATTAGTTTATCGTATACAGAAAACATATTACTTATAAAATTATTAACATCCTCTTCTAATGATATTAATAAAGACACTATATATAAAATATCTCCTCTAAAAGCAGACATTCTTGAAGTTTCTCTTTTTATTAAACTCCTTACTTCTTTTATTTTTTTTGTTGGAATTTCTTTTCCCTCTTGTGCATAAATCAATGAAGATAAATGATTAATGTAATCTCCATCAAACCTTAATTCCTCTTTTGCTTTTCTATAATTTCTTATTGTTGAGTCACAAATATCTTCTATTTTCATCTTCATCCCACTCACTCTTTCTACCATATTTATATACATATATATTATACTATAATTATCTCTTAATAAGGTATTAAAAACCTTATTTATTCCTTAATTTAATTTTATTAATATAATTTGTCAACATGATGTCAAATTTATAATATATATATTAATTAATTTTAATTTTACAAAACTTTAAACTATGTTATAATACTCATGATAAGGTTTAATTATCATAGGACTTATATGTAATATATATAAAGGAGATTTGCTATGAGCTTTAAAGATAAGTTTGACAAATATTTTAGAGATTCTTATTTTCAAAAATACGGAGATAGGATAGCTAGTGCTGCAGGTACAGTTGTTTCTATAAAAATCAAAGAAAAAAGTTACCTTTTCTTTCACAGATTAGTTGTAGATATGATTATAAAACCTGAAGCTGGTAAAGCAGTGCTTAAAGCTAAGTATGTGAAAAACAGATGGTTTAAAAAAGTAGATTTTATTCCTGTAAAAGTAGGGCATAAGGTTATGCTGATGGGACTTAAGGGTATTAAAGGTAAGAAAGATGCTGATGTTCTTACTTTACAAAATATACTTAATCTGACTACTAAAAAGGATTTAGTTCCAATAGATCATTCTCAAATAAAAAAATCAAGACAACAAGCTGGAAGAATGAGATACTAAAGATTTAAGCCTTGGCATGATAGAAATATTATGACAAGGCTTTTTTATTACTTTGTTTTTATAAACAGATAGACACTATTTATCATAGCAATAGTTCCTGAGAAAAATAATACAATAAGCCATTGATTTAAGGCTAAAGGTATTGTATGAAAAACATTTTGCAAAAAAGGAACATAAAGTATGCTGCAAAGCATAATTATAGAAACTGTTACAGCACCAACTAAATACATATTAGTAAATAATTTTATTTCAAATATTGAATGTCTCTCTGACCTGCACTCAAAAACATGAAATAATTGTGACATTACAAGCGTAGCTAGCGCAATAGTCCTGCAAGCTACTAAGTTCATTCCATAAAATCTTGATATCATAAATGAAAGTAAAGTACATATTCCAATTAAACATCCTCTAACTAAAATCTTTTCTGCTAACCCTCTTGCAAATATCCCCTCCTTTTTTTCCCTAGGAGTTTCTCTCATTATATCCTTATCTGCAGGGTCCACCCCTAAAGCTATAGCAGGAAGCCCATCAGTTGCTAAGTTTACAAAAAGAATCTGTATCGGCGTTAATGGATTAGGCAAAGTAAATAATGATGCTAAAAACATAGTTAATACTTCTCCTAAATTACAAGACAATAAATATCTTATAAATTTTCTTATATTATCATAAATAACTCTTCCCTCTTCAACAGCTGCTACAATAGTTGCAAAATTATCATCCATAAGTATCATAGATGATGCTTCTTTAGTTACATCTGTACCCGAAAGTCCCATAGATATACCTATATCAGCTTCTTTAATCGCTGGAGCATCATTTACACCATCACCTGTCATAGCTACAACATTATTTTTCTTTTTAAATCCTCTTACTATTCTAAGCTTGTGATCTGGTGAAACTCTAGCAAAAACTCTAGTTGTGTCGAGCCTTTTATCTAATTCCTTATCGCTTATATTTTCTAACTCTTCACCTACTATAACCTGTTCTTCACTATTACATATATTTAAAGATTTTGCTATAGCTAAAGCTGTATTTTTATGGTCTCCAGTTATCATTATTGGTCTAATTCCTGCTAGTTTGCATTTTAGTACTGCATCTCTAGCTTCAAGTCTTGGAGGATCTATACTCCCAGCTACTCCAATAAATATTAATCCCTGTTCTAACTTTTCACTTTTAGTTAGTCCTTCTTCTTTATAGGCAGCAGCTATACATCTTAGTGCCCTTGATGACATTGCTTCAATAAATGCTGCTACCCTCTTTCTTTTTTGAAATGTTAGAGGTTTGACTTTGTCATCTTCTAGTATAAATGAACACTTTTCTATTAACCTTTCTGGAGCACCTTTTACATAGCAAGTTTCTTTACCACTTTCCTTTATAATTACAGACATCATCTTTCTAGTTGAATCAAAAGGAATGTCAAAAACTCTTTCAGCTTTACCTATGTAACCTTCAAGATCCTTTACATCTTCAAAAAACAACTTAATTAAGGCTGTTTCTGTTGGATCTCCATGTAAAGCTCTTTCCATATATTTCTCATTAAAGTCATAGTTACAATCATTACAATAGACTAATGCCTTTCTAAAGAATTCATAATCCTTTAATTTTTCTCTTTCTAATTCAACAATTCTTCCATTTATATATACTTCTTTTACTGTCATCTTGTTTTGTGTTAATGTACCTGTTTTATCTGAGCATATTATTGATGTACAGCCTAAAGTTTCAACAGCTGGCAACTTTCTAATTAGAGCATTTCTCTTAAGCATTCTTGATACTCCTAGAGCTAAGGCTACTGTTACTATGGCTGCTAATCCTTCTGGAATTGCCGCAACAGCTAAGCTTACTCCAAGTAAAAACATTTCTGTTACATCATTTCCTCTAATTATTCCAAGAACTGTTACTACTCCACATATAACCAAACATAATATAACTAAAATTTTCCCTAAAGATTCAAGCCTTTCCTTTAACGGTGACTTTTCGTCCTTAATATTATCTAGAAGGTTGGCTATTTTCCCCATTTCAGTGTCCATACCAATTCTAGTTACCTTAAATATACCCTTCCCTTTTAATACGGTTGTCCCCATAAACACGTTACACTTTTTACTTGAAGAATCTTTACTAACACCAACTGACTCACCAGTTAATAGTGACTCATCTACCATAATTCCAGAAGCTTCAAATAACTCCCCATCAGCTGGTACTCTATCTCCTGCTTCTAATACAACAACATCACCTATAGTTAAATAAATAGAATTTAAAACTTTTATTCTTCCATCTCTAAATACTTTACAAGTTGGTGCTGCTAAATTTTTAAGCGCTTCCAATGACTTTTCAGTTCTAAACTCCTGAATAAACCCAAGTATAGCATTAACTATTACTATTATTATTATAGTAATTGCATCTGCTGTATCTCCCATTATTCCTGAAATAACTGTTGCTCCTAATAATACCCACACCATAAAATCATTAAATTGAGATAAAAAGATAACAATAGGTGAAATTTTCTTTTTATGTTGTAATTCATTTAATCCAACTTTATTTATTCTTTTTTCTGCTTCTCTTGTTGATAATCCCGGAATTACTGTCTTTTCCTGTATCACCCTTTTTCCTCCTTAAACAAAACTCTATAATATATATATTTTTCTTCTATTGACTTAGAACATAATAAAAAATACATAATATATTTCTTCTGTTGTATAAGATATAAAAAAAACTCTATTTCGACCCTTTCTTTACTTTTTAGCCTTTTAGCCTTAAAATATAATATGTAAATTTAATAATAAAGGAGGAATCGTCTTGAAAAACGTAGTTTATGTAACTGGACATAAAAACCCAGATTCGGATTCTATATGTGCAGCCTATGCATATGCTGAATTTAAAAACAAAACTAGTGAGCTTCCTGCAATTCCAGTAAGACTTGGAAATGTAAATAGAGAAACTCAATATATCTTAGATAGATTTAACGTAAAGGCACCTGAATATCTAGAAACTGTAAAGCTTAAAGTTGGTGATTTAGATATAGATAATATAAGTCCAATTTCACCTGATATTTCATTAAAAATGGCATGGAATATCATGAGAGATAAAAACGTAAAATCTTTACCTGTAGCAGATATCAATGATCATTTAGTTGGAATACTATCAATTTCAAATTTAACTTCATCTTATATGGATATTTGGGACAATGTAATTTTAGATAAGAGTAATACTACTATAGACAATATAATCGATACTCTTTCTGCTAAAGAAATATATATAAACGCTAACAACCAAAGATTTCCTGGCAAAATTGTAGTAACTGCAATGCAACCTGATAGCTTAAAAGGAATGGTTGAAAAAGGAGATATAGCTATAGCTGGTGATAGACCAGATGTGCAAGAAGCTTTAATAAATATAAATGTTTCATTAATGATAGTAACAGGATCTCATAAGGTTTCTGATAAAATTATAGAAAAAGCTAAAGAAGCTGGAGTTAATATAATAAGTACTCCTCACGATTCATTTACTGCTTCAAGATTAATAATACAAAGTATTCCTGTTAGTTATGTTATGGCTAATGACAATCTAATATCTTTCACTGAAGATGATTTAGTTGATGATATAAAAGATACTATGATTGAAACTAGATTTAGAAGTTATCCTGTAACTGATTCTGATGGAAAGGTTGTTGGAACTATTTCTAGATACCATCTTATTTCTAACTTTAAGAAAAAAGTTATTCAAGTTGACCATAATGAAAGAGGCCAATCTGTTGATGGATTAGATGAAGCTGAAGTTTTAGAAATTATAGATCATCACAGGGTTGCTGATATTCAAACTAATAATCCAATTTACTTTAGAAACGAGCCTCTTGGAAGTACTTCTACAATAGTATCAAAGTGCTTCTTTGAAAATGGAATAAGACCTTCTAAGGAAGCAGCAGGGCTATTATGCGGGGCAATAATTTCAGATACTCTTCTATTTAGAAGCCCAACATGCACAGAACAAGATATTCATGCATGTAAAAAGTTAGCTGAAATAGCTGGAATATCTGATATAGACGACTTTGCCAAAGAAATGTTTAAGGCAGGAACATCATTACAAGGCAAAACAGTAGAAGAAATATACAATCAAGACTTTAAACCATTTAAAATCGGTGATATGAAAATCGGTGTTGCACAAGTAAACACTATGGATATAGATGGATTTATGCCACTTAAGGAAAATATGCTTTCATATATGAATAAAAAAGCAGAAGAAGGTGGATTTGATACTATTATACTTCTACTTACCGATATATTGAATGAAGGATCTCAAGTTTTAGTAGCAGGTAAGTCTCCAGAAATAGTAGAGAAGACTTTTTCAGTGAAACTAGAAGATTCAACTTGCTTCCTTCCTGGTGTACTATCAAGAAAGAAACAAGTTATACCACCACTAACAAATACAATAGCATTAATATAATAAAAAAATTAGTGATAAAAATTTTATCACTAATTTTTTTATTTATCTTCTCATATTATTAATCATTTCAAGCATTTGATCAGCAGTGGTTACACCCTTTGATGAAAGTTGGAATGCTCTTTGTGCTACTATAAGATCTGTCATTTCAGTAGTTAAATCTACGTTAGATGCTTCTAGCATACCTTGACGGACATCAGTTTCTGTAGATCTCTCTAACCTTGCTCCATCTGTAGGCATAAATAAGTTCTTCCCAACTGAAGTAAATGAAGTATCTCCTGTAGCTGTATACACAGGAATTTCAGCTACCTTTGTAAAAGAATCTCCTTCTTTAGTAAACACATTTCCTGCTGTATCTACTAAAATATTATTTCTTTTAAAACTAGTATTATCTTCTGATCTTCCATTTACATAATTTAATTCAAGCTTATTCCCATTAGCATCAACTAATCTTCCCATTCCATCAATCTTAAATGAACCATCTCTAGTATAAGCAACATTTCCATTAGCTAGTTGAACTCTAAAGAAACCTGGTCCATCAAGAGCAAAATCTGTAGGTAATTCAGTTGTCATCAAATTACCTTGAGAGTTATCTCTAAACATTTCACTAGCTTTTACACCTGTTCCCATTGAAGCTCCTTTATCATTAGTTCTATAACCTTGTCTATTTAAAGATTCACTTAATAAATTTTGAAATCCTACATTTACCTTTTTATAACCTGTAGTTTCTGAATTAACTATATTATTTCCTATAGTATCTAATCTAGTTTGATTAGCATTCATACCAGCTTTACTAGTACTTAAAATTCTATACATCCCATTTCACCTCTTTATTATCTAACAGAACCAATATTGTTTGCAGCTTTCCCCAAACTTTCATCAATCATGCTAACAAACTTTTGATTTGTTTCAAAACTTCTCATTGTGCTTATCATATCTACCATTTCATTCATTATGTTAACATTTGATGTTTCTAAAAATCCTTGGCGAACTGTAGCATTATTCACATATACCGCATTTTCTCCAGTATAATAGTTGTCCCCTGCTTTTCCTAGCTTTGAATAATCCTGAAAATCCGCTATAGCTAACTTATAATTAGAAACTCCATTAACATTAACGTTATTATAATCATCTATTGTATAATCTCCCTTACCAACATTTATTGGTTCTACAGCACCAGTTCTGTTGTTTATTCCTAATACTAAATCACCTGAATTGTTGACTAAATTACCATTATTATTAACTCTAAATTGACCATCTCTAGTATACTTAACACCTTGTGGAGTCTGAATTGCAAAGAAACCTCTACCATCTATAGCAAAATCGCCAATATTTTCGGTCTGCTTTAAGTCACCTTGAGTAAATGCTGTGTCAACAGTATCAATAGCTACACCTAAACTCATTTTACCTAATTTTTGTGTAACATTATTATTTCCAAGTATTTTGTCTTTATTTTCAACTAACACATCTTTAAAGCTCTTTGTTGCAAGATTTTCTCTTTTATATCCTGTTGTATTAGCATTTGCCATATTATTAGTAACAGTATTTTGCTTATTTTCCATAGCTATCATTCCTGATACAGCTGTGTAAAGACTTCTAATCATTTTTTCCCATCCCTTTCAAATAGTACTTTGCATTCACCTTCGTAATGCATTCCCATATCTCTAGCTCTCTCTTCTATCTTAGCATCGGAAATAGTACTCTTATACTCATAACCAAACATGAGTATAACTCCTAAGATTAATCCTATACCTATTCCAAATAGTATTTTTCTATCACTAAAAAAATCTATTATTATCTTTACTTTTTGAATAATCCTCTTACTAATAGTACTTCCCCCTTGCCTAAAGATAGCTTCTCACAAATTTCATCTTCACTTAAGCCCATCTCAAGAAGCTCTTTTATTCTTTCTGTTTTACTTTTTTCAGTAATATTATTGATGACTCCTTCATCCGAACCTAGTAAATATGCTTTTTCATCTTTTTTCAATTCTTCTTTATCTTCGTCTATTTCTTTAACACTATCATTATCGTCCACTTTATATGAATTCTTTAATTCTAGGATATCCTGTTGTATTTCCAGTAAACTTTCAGCCATATCCTTTCTAACCTCACCTATTTTAATTTCTAGGTCAGAAACATCTTCCTCTTTGTATTTTAACACATTTCCAAAGGAGTTTTCACCTTTTTTTATAGCTTTATAATTTAAAAATATTAGAATTATACCTATTACTATCAATATTATTGGCATACAATTTACCTCTTCTATAAATAATTCATAGCAAGCATCTTTTCACGTAGCTTTCTAATAGCCCTGCTATGCAATTGACAAACTCTAGATTCAGAGACATTTAATACTACTCCAATTTCTTTTAATGTTAATCCTTCATAATAATATAAATTTAAAACTGTTCTATCTTTTTCTTTAAGTCCTTCTATAGCTCTAGCAAGCATTGCAACTTCTTCATCTTTCTCATAGCTTTGCTCAGGGCTTGGACTATTCTTATCTTCAATAATACCCATTATAGTCATATCTTCTCCGTCAGAAAATATGATATCTTCTAAAGAAACAACTGAAATATAATTTATATAATTTTCTATCTCTCCTATTTCATTAATAGATAGATTCATATGTTTTGCTATTTCATCTATAGAAGGCTCTCTAAAGAATTTTCTTTGTAGTTCTTCAACAGCTTCATTATATCTATTTAACTTATCCATTGCTCCCTTAGATATAGGTCTGCACTTTCTAATTTCATCAATAATTGCACCCTTTATTCTTATTGATGCATACGAAGAAAACTTCATACCTTTATTTTTATCATATTTTGACATAGCATCCATTAAGCCAATCATCCCATAGCTTACTAAGTCTTCATACTCCATATACTTGTTTTTCCCTAAACTTACCCTTGAAGCAATATATTTAACTAAAGGTATATATTTTGCTACTATTTGTTCTTTTCCTTCTACAATATCTAAGGTGGTCATTACCTCTTCCTCCTCTAAATCTCTCTCTACATAAGCTCGCGCTGTTTTCTCATTACATTAAATACCTTTTTAATTGTCTTATTTCTCTCTTTTTTCGTTTATATCCACAAATGTACTATCCATCTTTACATTTGTCACACCTAATTACCTTACCTACAAGTGAATACTTTTCTTTATCGTTCTTCAAACTATCATAATTTTTCTCTAAGAAAATATATTAAATAACTTCTTAAATAGTCCTTGAGCACCTAATTTACTATCTGAACTTTCTCCTAAAAACTTCTTTGAGATTTCCTCAATTGATCTTGAAGCATCTGAATTAGGATACGAAAGTACAAAGGGAACCTGCTCTCTTACTCCTTGAACAAGTTTTCTATCATCTAGAATACATCCTAAATACTCTACCTTAACAGATAAAAATCTATTTATCGCTCTTTCAAACTTTCTAAAAGTTTCTTGACCTTCTTCTTTTGTAAACGCTCTGTTAACTACAACTTTAGCCCTGTCTTTAATGTTAAAGTGATCTGTAGCTTTTATTAAACTATATGCATCAGTTAATGATGTTGGCTCTGGAGTAGTAATTATTATAAGTTCTTCAGAACACGCAATAAACGCTAAAACACTTCTACTTATTCCCGCTCCAGTGTCCATAAGTATATAGTCAAACCCATCTAAGCTTTCTAGCTTTTTTAAAAATATATCTCTTTCATTACTTTGAAGATCTTCTACTTGATTTAATGCAGATCCGCCTGGAAGTAACATTATTCCTTCTGGTCCCTCAACAAGTATATCTTCTATATTTCTACCTTTTATTAAATCAAATACATTATATCTTGGGTATACCCCCATAAGTACATCATCATTTCCCATACCTATGTCAGCATCAAAAATTAAGACCCTTTTTCCCTTTTTTTGAAGGGTTATTCCAAGATTTACTACAAAGTTACTTTTTCCAACTCCACCTTTACCAGATGTTACTGTAATTATTTTTGCTTTCCTATAGTTTTCATTATTCTCTTCATTAACCAATCGTCTTAATCTTTCAGCTTGATCTAACATAGGGCTTCCTCCCCAAATATAAATCTTATAATATCACTTTTTGTTGGCGCCTTTATATCATCTGGAACATTTTGCCCAGTAGTTATAAATCGTAAAGGTTGCTTAGAAATTTTACGAATATTATATATACACCCATAAACTGAAGTTTCATCAAGTTTAGTTATTATCACACTCTTATATTCTAATTCCTTATATCCTTCTAAAATTGTTTTGATGTCTCTATTTTTAGTAGTTGCACTAATTACTAAATTAACGGAATCTGGATTAGCCTTTTGAACAAATGCTCTAAGTTCAGAAATCTGCATAGTATTTTTGCTACTTCTTCCAGTAGTATCAATTAGTACTATATCACAATCCTTCATTGATTCTACTGCCTCCTCCATTTCCTTCATGGTTATTACCACCTTAAATGGAATATTCATAATTTCCGCATATGTTTTTAACTGTTCAACAGCACCAATCCTATATGTATCTACTGTAATTAAACCAACTTTCTTCTTATCTATCAGAGAAAGCTTTCCAGCAAGTTTTGCTATAGTTGTTGTTTTACCAACTCCAGTTGGACCTACAAATACTACATTCCCACTTAATTCATCTTTAGATATTTCTATTTCATCTTCAATTACCTTTCGAAACTTGTCAGAAATATCTTCATCTCCAACTTTAGTTTTTAACTCTTCATAAAACTGAACATCTATATCTATATCCTTAATTAAAGTAAGAAGTTCATCTTCTGGTGCCTCACCTTTATCAGTATTTTTAATAACCTTATTTAGAAGTTCTTTCATTTCAGCAACTTCTGCTTGAAGTTGGTTATTCTCAGCTGGCTCTGTCTCTTTTTTAGTCCCAATTTCCTTACTCATAACTCTTTTAAAGTTATGTAGAGATTCTTTGAAAAGATCATCAGACTGTTTTTCCTCTGCCTTCTTACTTGATCCTAAAGTAGAATTTTCAATTGCTGCAGTTACTTCTATCAATTTACTTGAAAAAAAACCTTTTATTCCTGGTCTCTTAATCTTTCTCTGGCTTATAATTACAGCTTCTTTTCCCAGTTCATGTCTAATTCTAGTAAGTGCTTCATTCATATTGTTTGCTGTATATTTTTTTATAACCATTTACACTGATACAACTCCTTCAGTTCTTATTTCAATATCGTTTGGTATTTCATTTAATGAAATAATCATTACGTGAGGGAATGCCATTTCAACTAACTTTCTAAATACTGCTCTAATATTTGGAGAAACTAGTATCACCGGTTGATTATTATAAAAATATACTGAATCTATAGTTTCTCTTATATTATGGAAGATTCTTGTTGTAGTATCTGGATCAATTGTTGGGAATGATCCTTGCATTGATTTTTGAACATTTGAAGCAACAAGTTCTTCTAGTTCTGGAGTTAATGTAACTACAGTAACAGCTCTTTCTTCATTAATTATCTGATTACATATTGTTCTTGCTAAAGCGAATCTTACATACTCAGTTAACAATTCTATATCCTTTGTATTTCTTGAATTATCTGCTAGTGATTCCATTATTGTTACCATATCTTTTATAGGAACCTTTTCCCTTAATAGATTTTGTAATACTTTTTGTAATTCTCCAATAGTCATCAAATCAGGTATTAATTCTTCAACAACAGTTGAATATTTCTCTCTTGTATTATCAACAATAAGTTTAACTTCTTGTCTTCCTAATAATTCATATGAATGTGCCTTAATTGTTTCTGTTAAATGGGTCACCATTACGGTTGTTGGATCTACCACCGTTAACCCTTTAATTTCAGCCTCTTCCCTTTGATCCTTATTTATCCATACAGCTGGCAAGTTAAATGTAGGTTCGACGGTTTTAATTCCTTGTATTTCAGAACTATCACCATTTGGATCCATACACAAAAGCATACTTGCCATAAGTTCTGAAGATGCTATTACTGTTCCCCTTATCTTAATTACATATTCATTAGTCTTTAATTGTAAATTATCTCTTATTCTTATTGGTTGAACTATAATTCCCATCTCAATTGCACATTGTCTTCTTACCGAAGCGATTCTTTGTAGTAAGTCTCCTCCAGTAGTTTCATCTGCTAAAGGAATAAGCCCATAGCCAATTTCAACTTCCATAGGTTCAACAGAGATAAGATTCATTACATTCTCAGGCTCTGTACGTTCCATTTCAACTAGTTCATCTTCTTCAAGAGCTAATTCTAATTCTTGTTGCTTTGTTTCTTCTTTATATAAAAGATAAGCAAGAATTCCTGTAGCTAAAGAAGCTGCAAAAAATGCTACCTTTGGCATATTAGGAACTAATCCTAAAAACAGCATGACACCACTAGCAACTCCAGCTGCTATTGGGAAAGCTGTAAGTTGTGTAGCTAATGTCTTACCAAAGTTATCTGGACTACCAGAACGTGTTACAAGTATACCTGATGCTGTTGAAATTAGTAGTGCCGGCACCTGCGATACAAGTCCATCACCAACTGATAATCTTACGTATGTTTGAGCTGCTGTAGCTGCATCCATACCATGCATTAAAACTCCAATTACAATACCAGCAATAATATTAATAGTTGTTATTATAATAGATGCTATAGCATCTCCTTTTACGAACTTTGAAGCACCATCCATTGCCCCATAAAAATCTGCTTCTGATTGCAAATCTTGACGTCTCTTCTTTGCCATAGCCTCATCTATAAGACCTGAATTTAAATCTGCATCAATACTCATCTGCTTACCAGGCATAGCATCTAAAGTAAATCTTGCTGATACTTCTGATACTCTTCCAGCACCATTTGTTATAACTATAAATTGAATTACTACAATAATCAAGAATATAATTATACCAACCACATAATTTCCTCTAATAACGAATTCTCCAAAGGCTTCTATAATTTTACCTGCATCCGCCTCTGATAAAATAAGTCTTGTTGATGATATATTAAGTGCTAATCTTATTAATGTAGTTACAAGTAACAGAGTAGGAAACACTGAAAATTGCAATACATTTGTCGTAAACATAGTTATAAGGATTATAACTATGGATAATGTTATATTAAATGCTAACAAAACATCTAATATCCCTTTAGGTAAAGGTATGATTATCATCATTACTATTCCAATTACACCAAAGGCAACTAGAACATCAAGATTACTTTTTATATCAAACTTTTTCTTATTTACAGTTGCCAAATTAATCCCATCCTTTATACATACCATATATTAAACTTATTTATTAAGCTTATATACCATTGCTAAAACTTCTGCCACAGCTTGATACATATCCTGTGGTATTTCTTGATCTATTTCAACTTGCCCATAAATCATTCTTGCTAATGGTTTGTTCTCCATAATAGGTACATTATTTTCTTTTGCAATTTCTTTAATTTTCAAAGCAACTAAATCTGCACCCTTTGCCACTACCTTAGGTGCTTCTGTAACTCCATCCTCATATTTTATAGCTATAGCTAAATGAGTTGGGTTAGTTATTACTACCGTTGCATCTGGCACTGAAGACATCATTCGCCTTGTAGCCATCTCTCTTTGTTTTTGTTTAATTTTACTTTTTATTTGAGGGTCACCCTCCATTTGTTTATACTCTTCTTTTATTTCTTGTTTGGTCATTTTCATATCTTTATTATAAAATCTTAACTGTATAAAATAATCTGCTGCTGCAATAATAATTAGTACTATACTTATCTGAATAAAAAGTCCTGAAAATAACTTTAAAAGGTCCTTCCCCAGTGAAGGTAAGTATGAACTAGATATTTGAAGTATAGAATTATAATTATTCATTACATATTTATAACTTATTAACCCTACTATAGAAACAACAATTAAATTTTTCACTAAATCTGCTACACTTTTTTTAGAGAACATATTCTTTAATCCTGATATTGGATTTAATTTACTTAAGGATGGCTTAAGAGGCTCTCCAGTAATAATAAATCCTGTCTGCATAAGACTCCCAACTACCCCTGCTATCATTATAGGAACAGCTACCGGTAGTATTGCTTTAAATGATTTCCAAATCAAGTCTATAAAAATATATTTTACAGACACTACATCTAAATCCTCTAGGATTCCTGATTGCAGAGTAAGTTGCATATAGTCCTTTAAACCTACAACTATCATTCCACTAAACATAATAATGATCATTGTGCAAGCTAACATTGTTATAGCTAACCCAACATCCTTACTTCTAGCAATTTGTCCTTTTTTTCTAGCTTCATTCTTCTTTTTTGGCGTAGCTTCTTCTGTTTTATCATCACTTGCAACTAAAAGTACCAAGGGCATAGCCGTCATACTTTTTAGCAACTTACTTAAAATATCTGGTATAGTTCCAAATGTTGATATGATTAACTTTATCATAATTGGCAAAAATACCACAAAAGTAATAAGTCCAACTGCAAGTCTTACTGGCATACCTAACACCATTACATTAATAGCAGGTACTGTCCTTGAAACTAATGACATAGATAAATCTGTTATAAGTCCAATTATTATTATAGGAATTGCAATCCTCACACCTATAATAAAATACTTTATAAAAGAATCTAATATTATATAAAATGTATCTCCATATAGTATAGATTGTCCAACATGAACAACATCAAAGCTTGTTATAATACACTTAATTAACACATGGTGTCCATCTACTATAAAGAAGATTACTGCTGCCATATAATAAGAAAGATTTGATAGTAATGTACTATTAGAATTATCGCTTGGATTTAACATGCTCATCATAGATAAACCTAACTGTGCATCCATAAAAGCTCCTGCCATTTTAACTATCTCAAAAATAACATTTATTATGTATCCTAATATTAAACCACTCATAACTTCACTTACTATAGCAACGACTAGCATGTAATTATTTGAAATTTCAAGTACAACTTTGCTATCTATCCTAGATGCAACTGCTAAAGACAAAATAATACCTAATGCTGCCTTTAATATCACAGGAGTTCCTCTTGGATAAAATATCTTAACTACAAAAAAGAATGTAGTTATCCTTACTAATATTAAAAAAATAGCTAGAAAGTAGGCTGTATCAATCATACTGCACTACCCCCTATGTTGAAACTTTGACAATCATTTCAAATATTCTTTCAGTAAAGCTCATAAGAGTATGTAACATCCAACTTCCTAACAAGATTCCTACAACTGCAACACCTATAAGTTTAGGTACAAATGTAAGTGTTTGTTCTTGTATTTGTGTTGTAGCCTGAAAAATACTTATTATAAGCCCAATTATAATAGCCACAACCAAAATTGGACCTGCTACTTTTAATCCTGTTACCACAGCATCTTTTATAATGCCTACTATTAAACTTTCACTCATAGACCATCACCTCACCCAAAACTCATAATCAGAGATTTCGTTAATAGATACCATCCATCTACCATAACAAACAATAATAGCTTGAAGGGTAAGGACACCATTGCCGGAGGTAACATAAACATCCCCATGGCCATCAGCACACTACCAACTACAATATCTATAAGTAAAAATGGTAGGTAAATTAAAAATCCAATTTGAAATGCAGTTTTTAATTCACTAATAGCAAATGCAGGTATAACTACATAAAAAGGAACATTTTCTTTAGTTAATTCTTGGTCATCTTGTAAATTCGCAATTTCAATAAATAATTCCAAATCTTTTTTTCTCGTTTGCTTATACATAAATTCCTTTAATGGCTTTGACCCTTCCTCAATTGCCTGCTCTTGAGTAATGGTATTCTCCAAATAAGGTTTGATTGCTTTATCATTCATTTGAATAAAAACTGGCATCATTATAAATACACTTAGAAATATAGCTAGTCCAGTTAATATCTGATTAGGTATTGATTGGGTAGCACCAATAGCACTTTTTAAAAATGAAAATACAACAACTATTCTTGTAAAAGATGTAACCATTATAACTATAGATGGTAACAAACTTAAAATAGTAAAGAATATAAGCAGTTTTATATTTGATACGTAATCATTGCTTGTTCCATCACCACCAACATTTATATTTACATTAGGTAAATTTATTTTTTCTGGTGCAGCATTTGCTATAACGCTAGTAAACCCAATTATAGCTAATGAAAACAAAATTATATAAATCCATTTTCTCTTGTTTCTATTCATGCTTATCTTCCTTCGACTTTATTTTGGTTATAGCTAAATGAAGTTTCTTCTTTGATGACATTATAAATTTATCATACATTTGTGTCATTTCTCTAAGATATTCTTCATTATCATTTTCAATTTTATCCATCTCTTCGCTAGATAAATCCTTTAATTTTTCTGTATGCCCTGCTGCTGTAAGTATTACCATACCTTCTTCACCAGTACGCACAACTACAATAAAAGTATCTTTTGAAATTTGAGTTCTATCAACTACTTTTACATATTTCTTACCTGTAGTTTTCTTTATGCCTTGTCTTGTATATTTTAATACGATAACCATTAGTGCAAAAATTATTATTAAGGCGCCTATAAATTTCGCTATTACTTCAATCAATTCCATATCACTATTGTATTACGAAATTAGTACTTTTTGCTCCAGTAAATAGTACATCTACTATTTTACCTTTGTCTAATTCCTTATTAATTATTTCAACTAAGCCTTTTTTAAGCTCTTCTTTTTTATCTGCTTCAAAATCTGTAGACTGTTTTCCTTTTAAATACCATACAGTCGCATCTTGAATATTTAATTTCTTCTCTTCTATTTCCTTTGCTAGGTTCTTATTACTTTTATCATAAGATAAAGCTACTGATGTTTTTAAATACTTTTTTGCGCCTTTGTCACTTAAATTAATTTGAGTATCTTCCATAAGTTGATAATTTGCTGTTTCAACTTTAGCTACTGTAACAGTATTTTTTGCTTGCATATAAAAATACACGCCACCAAAAGTCCCTATACCTGCAATAACTAGTGCAAGAACAACAACAATCATCATTTTATTTCCCTTTTTAGGTGAATTTTCTGTTTCAATATTTTCATTTTTAGCCATTTAAATCACTCCCACTCTTTTCCAGCAATCAATATGTTAACTTCTATATTGTGCTCTTTTTAATTCTCTAGTTTATTTTTCTAGAAGTTGCTGTTAAATATACTTCTTTTGTACTTTATTACTCTTTCTCTTACTTCATCGATGCTTTGAAGGACTATATACTTTTTCCCATTTGTTAAAGTAATGATAGTTTCAGGAACTTCTTCAAGCTTCTCTATGTGATCAGCATTTAGAACAAACTCCTTATTATTCATTCCAGTTACTTCTATCATTTTCTATTCCCCCTATTACACATAGTTATATAAGATTAACTAATATATAGGATTAAGTTAATCTTAATCCTATATATTATTATACTATCTTGTGTAAATTATCTCTTAAGGTTAATAATTTCTGTTAGAATATCATCACCTGTAGATATCATTTTACCTGATGCTTGGAATGCTTTAGTTGTAACTATCATGTCAGTAAATTGTTCTGCTAAATCAACATTAGACATTTCAAGATATCCCTGTCTGCATACTCCATAGCCTTTACTGTTATCATCACCAGTAGTTCCTGTACCACTCATTATAACAGGATCACCTGAGTTAACTGACTTAGTAACTATATTATCTCCAACAGTTGTTAACCCTTCTGGATTTCTAAAGCTAGCCATAGCTATTTGTCCAAGTGCTGCAACTCTACCATCTGATAACGTTGCATTTATTATTCCTGTTCCACTAATAGAGTAACTCTTTACTTGAAGGTCAGTACTTGTTCCTGCTATTCTCACTTTTTCTGGAATCTTTAAGGACTTTAACATACCGTCATAAGATTTCAAATTATTACTAGCATTTACATAATACACCGATCCGTCAGAGCCTAAACTTTGAACTGATGTACCACCATTTGCATTATCTGAATGAGCATAAGTTCTATCTATAGGTACAGCATTTCCTCTTACATATTCCACTGATCCCATTAATCCAAGATTATTTAATTTATTATTTATAGCACTCTCTACTTCTCTTCCTGTTACTGCTCCTCTTAATACAAAATTACCATTTACAGTTATTGTCTTAGAATTTGTATCAACGTCAACTGAGGTAGAATCAGTAATTGCTCCGACCTGTATCTTATATCCATTTAGAGCAGCACCACCTTTAATGTTAAAGTTCATATCACCTATGGCACCTTGTATTTGATCTGGATCTTTCTTATCAACTCCACCAGAAATTTGACTTGATGTTATTCCTGAAAAAGCTTTTGATGTTCCAGACTTGTATGTCACAAGTGCACTTCCATTTAAACCTAAAGCATTATTAATTGCATTTTGCAATGCTGTATAAGATACCGAACCTGCTGATGTAAAATCACCTGATATATTTATAATCTTAGATCCTGCTGGTGCTTGTTCTACAGCTGTTGGCGAGCTAGGTCCAGTAATGTTAATTATATTAAACTGATAACCATCAAGGTAATTTGCGCTCTTACCATCATTTACTAATTCACTTGGTTTTGGAATGCTAAAGTTAAAACCACCTAAATTTATTCCATCTGGATTTGCTGAAACTTCATCTTTTCCGCCTATAAAATAAAGCTTAGAAGTTCCTGCTGTTCCTGTATAAGTTCCTGATAATTTAATTGTAGGATTAGAAATTCCACTTAAACTTAGTTTTGATGCTATTGTTTGGTTAAGAGTATCAATATTACCAGCATTAATAGTATCTAACTGACCAGATATCGTTATAGTTCCTGCACTCTTATCAACTGTCGCAGTAACTGGAGCACCAGCCACATTCGACATTACTAAATGATAAGCATTAAGGTCATCTCCTTTACCAACTAAATCCACAGTAAAGCCATACATACCAGTTGCTGCAGTTACTGTTCCTGAAGTAGAAGAAATACTAGGAGCTTCAGCTGCTACTGATGTTG
This sequence comes from Clostridium sp. HBUAS56017, assembly GCF_007115085.1. NCBI lineage: Bacteria > Bacillati > Bacillota > Clostridia > Eubacteriales > Clostridiaceae > Clostridium > Clostridium sp. HBUAS56017. Next base: position 404,241 of record NZ_SULK01000001.1, read on the forward strand.
TTGTTTTATCCTTAACATAACTAAATCCTGATGAATTATTAGTTATATTCTTTATTGGCTTATTATTTACATCTCCAATATTTTTTGAAATAAGATAATCATTGATTGTACTCTTTAATGTATCAATGTTAATATTTCCTTCTGAAAAATTTCCGTCTAATAAAATTACTTTTGGATCTGATGGCACTATTTCTGCAGCTGGAGTAGCTTCATTTATTGATCTTAGTTTGAAAGTATAGCCATTTAAAGCTGCCCCTTGATTAAATTCTATAGAGAATCCACCAACTTGCACTTTTCCTGGTGCAGTTGCATCAGTACCTCCAGCTATTGTTTTAGAATCTATACCAGTAATTGTTTCAACTATTCCACCTACTGTTATAGATTGTGATATTCCTTCAGCTGTCAAACCATCATTAACAGCCTTTTGTACTTGGTCAGTTTTTAAGTTACCTGAAGGCGAAAAATCACCATCTACTATTATTTCATGCTTAACTTTATCTACTTTACAAGCTGTTGAAGTACCAGGCCCTACCTTTCCTAAAACTACGCTATATCCATTTAATTGTGTTCCAGGACCAAAAGCAAATGTTAATCCTCCTGCTGTAACCGCATTTGGCGATACTGATGTAGCTGCTTGAGCATTATCATCATTAGTTAATGAATACCCCATAACTCTATATCCACTAGCAGTTAAAAGATTTCCATCTTTATCTACTGAGAACCCACCATCTCTTGTATAATTTAATTCAGTTCCTGAATTAGAAAGCGACTGCTCACTAATAGCGTGAATTCCAGCCTTTTGACTTACTTGAATAGTATTATCTCCAGCTATCACTGGTCCAGCACTTACTATGAAATATCCATCACCATCTATAGCTACATCTAAAGCTCTATTTGTAGTTTGCATCGAACCTTGAGTCATTATTTTATCTATACTTGCAAGTTGCACACCTAGTCCAACTTGTTTAGCATTAGTACCACCTCTATTAACTGATGGTGCCATAGCATTTGAACTGTTTTGACTTAATAAGTCTGAAAATTTAGCTCTTGAAGATTTAAACCCTGTTGTATTTACGTTAGAGATATTATTACCTATAACATCTAACTTAGTTTGGTTAACCTTCATTCCACTTATACCTGAGTACATTGATCTTAACATATTATCTTGACCTCCATAACTTTCATAATTACTTGCCTCTATCATTCAGCAAGTTTAGGCTTCCTTATATTTTAGGTCCAGCCTATAGTATTACAACACTATCAACATTTGTAAAAACATTGCTTTCTGCTCTATTTTTATCTATTGCTGTAATTACTGTCTTGTTCTCAATACTTGCAATTAGTGCCACATCTTTGTATACCATAACAGAGTTTTTAGCACCTTTACCTTCTGCAAGCTCAAAACCTTTCCCGATATTTTTCATATCATTTTCTGAAAAACCTATTTCTTTAAGTCTCTGTGCTGCATGCTTTGATAAAGTATATCCGCTATTTTTATCTAATGTTTGATTTAATACATCTTTAAAGCTTGTTCCATTTTTATCTTTAACTTTAGATGTAGAAACCTTTTGCAGTCCACCTATATTTCCTACAGGATAAGCTCTGCCATTAATTATTCTATAGCCCACAATATCACCTTATTTCTTTATTAAGAATTTCAAATTTTTCTCTTACTTAGTAGAAGTATAATCTCCAACCTTCGCTACCTTGTCATAAGAGTATTCTTTAATTTCTCCAGAATCTAATTGAAGTCTTACTTTAATTATTCCATTATCCTTAAATACACCTTTTACAGTACCGTTAATAGCATTTCCCTTGTCATCCTTTTCGGAAAGTTCAACCTTTTGATTTATAAAGGATGAAGCTAATAAGAAAGCCATATTCCCATTCATGGTTGTCAATGGTGGAATAGAATAGTCTTCTACATTAACAACACTGACAATATCACCAATATCAAAAGGTATATATCTGAAAGTACCATTATCTTCTACCTTTAATTGAATTTTTGTACTATTTCCATCAGTATCAACTGCAGCCACAATCCCAGTATAGTTATTCCCATCTCTATCCAACTCTTTAACAGTTACACCTTTTCCAACTAAGCTTTCATTTGAATTCTTAGTCAAAGTTGCATTTAAATTGTTCATTTGCTCCATTGAAGCAAATTGAGCAAGTTGAGTTACATATGCTGTAGAGTCAACATCCTTTGTAGGATCCTGATGTGAAAGCTCTGCTGAAAGTATTTTTAAAAACGAATTTTTGTCCATACCTTGCCCTGCTTTAATTATCTTAGTACCTTTATCAGTTTTACTAGATGATGTCTTCGAATAATCTAACCCACTCACACCATAACTTGTATTCTTACTTACTCCTGAATTTGTATCAGCCATATTCAAACCTCCTATGCTAACATATTAATATTACTCAATTCATTTAACTCTGACTCAGCAGGTTCTTCTTCTGTATAACTTTCCTTAGATGTTTTGGCATTTGAATTGCCTTTCTTGTGTTCTCCCTCAGAAAAGTTATTTTGGAATTGGCCATCTTTAAAGAATGTTGTATCATCATCATATACTCCAATATTAACTTCTTGGATTTTTATATTTTGATTACTTAAATGATTCTTTACTTCAGACGCTTGTTGAGATAATAAATTATATGTTTCCTTTGCAGAAGCCTTAATATTTAATTTCATATTTCCATCTTCTTCAACCAACCTAATAGTAATTTCTCCAAGATTTCCTGGATTCACTTTAACTATCATCTCTTTTAAGTTGTTGGAAGTCATAAACTTAACACTTTTAATAACATCTTCTGCCATTGTAGCTCTATTAACAACTTGTACTTCTTTAATAGCTGCCACATTTCCACTTTGAACTGTACTTGTTGCAAAGAATGGAACTTTAGGTGTTCCTTTGCTATCTTCTCCAAGAATAGATTTCAATATTTTATCATCTTTTGAAAGATTCGAATCATTCTTTGACTCATTTCCACTATTATTAGAAGATTTTTCATAGCTAGGATTTTCTTTAACTACAGTTTCAACTTTTTCAAGAGCTTTATTGGTTCCCTCAGCATTATTAACTTTATTATTCTCTTTTGGAATAATGATCTTTGTAATATCACCTTTATTAGAAACTTCATCTTTGTTCGCTTTTTCTAAAAGTGAGCTGACTTCTTCCTTTAACTTATTTAGCAAGTCCTGTAGAAAATTCTTATCTTCTATTTTGTTCCCACTAAAATTAGCATCCTTATCTATAGCTACCCCTAATTGATTTAGTAAACTCTGAGCTGTAGTTAAACTCTTTTTATTAAGTAATTCATCTGCATTATTCATATCAAGAAGTTGCAGTAAATTATTAATAAGACTTGCTGGATCCACTTCTTTACTTGTACTATTTGTGGAACCATTATTATCTAAATTATTCTTTAACTCTAACGCCTTCATTAAACTTTCATTTATTGAAGAATTAAGTTTATCTACCATATCTACTTTTTCTTGTAAACTTAAATTTCCTTCATTTGCTGACTTAGCCTGATTCAAAGTTTCAACTAATGCAGCCAAACACTGAAGAATATCATCTTTTGATAAAGTTTTAACTTTCTCATCTAATTCTTTAGCATCTTCTAGCTCATTATCAGTAGCAGCTTTCTTATCATCTTTAGCTACACATTTTGCTTCTTTAGCTACTGAGGCATTAACTTCCTTCTTATCTTGAAGATAATCACTAAATTTATTGCCAGTTTCTGCAGTTGTATTTTTACTCTTTTCTTGCACGCTATTACTTTGAGTTACAATATCATTGACTTTTTGAATCTCAACACTAAAGTTTAAACTTGTTTTCATCTTATTCACCTCCTTTCAAAGCTCTCATATAAGCATATAAAGCAAATTCATCTATATCTATTTGCTCTAGCCTATCCTGCTCTTTGATAAAGCTTGAATATTCTTTTTCCTTTAAAGTTTCAACAGTTTTTCTATCTACCTGTTTCTCCTTTAAATCTTTTCGTCTAAATTCTAGTTCCTGCTCTTTTAAAATTAGTTCTTTTTCTTTTACTTTTATTCCACCTTCAAGTGCAAATAAGTAATTTCGCTTAATCTTTTGATAAATTACATCTTCTCCAGGTCTAATGCCTTTGTAATTTTCATAATTTTCCTTAAGGTTATTTAATTCAGTCTCAACTTTAATCTTGTCATTTTGACTTTTAGAAAATAATCTCTTACTTTCTTCCTCTTTTTCTTCCCTTAATTCTAAAAGCTTTTGAAGTCTAAACTTATATCTTTGAGCCATTGTAGCACCTCACTACTTAGTTAAACATATGGGTTAGATTACTAATGCTTTCCTCAAAGATTGCTTTTTCATCTATACCTTGTCTTAGGAACTTTTCTAACGGTTCATTATATCTAATTGCTAAATCAATCTTTGGATTACTTCCTCTAGCATAAGCACCTATATTTATTAAATCTTCTGATTCCTTATAGGTTGCCAGCATATCTCTTGCATAGGATGCAGCTTCTTTATGTTCATTCTCTGCAATGCTAGACATAAGTCTACTTACACTATTTAGTATATCTATTGCTGGATAATGATTTTTATGCGCTAGTTTTCTTGATAAAACAATATGTCCATCTAGAATACCTCTAACAGCATCCGCTATAGGTTCATTAAAATCATCACCATCAACAAGTACTGTATAAAAAGCAGTAATTGATCCCTTATCAGACGTACCTGACCTTTCCATTAGCTTTGGTAGTTTTGCAAAAACTGATGGTGTATATCCTTTTGTTGCTGGTGGTTCTCCAACAGCTAGTCCAACTTCTCTTTGGGCCATAGCAAATCTGGTTACAGAATCCATCATTAGAATTACTTTTTTACCTTGATCTCTAAAATATTCCGCTATAGCTGTAGCTGTAAGAGCGCCCTTAATTCTTATTAAAGCAGGTTTATCAGAAGTAGCACATACTACTACTGATTTTTTCATACCTTCCGGCCCTAAATCTTTTTCTATAAATTCTAGAACCTCTCTTCCTCTTTCCCCAATAAGACTAATTACATTTACATCTGCTTCCGCTTCCCTTGCTATCATTCCAAGAGTTGTACTTTTACCAACACCACTACCTGCAAATATACCTATTCTTTGGCCTTCACCTACAGTTAAGAAACCATCTATTGCCCTCACTCCTGTAGGCATTACATCTTTTATCCTTATTCTCTTTAAAGGATCTGGTGGTTCATTTTCCAATGGATAATTTACCCCAAAAAGTTCTTCGTCACTATCATAAGGATTTCCAAGTCCATCAAGTATCTTTCCTAGTAAATCATCAGAACAATTTACTCCTAAAGGTTTATTTTGTGGAACCACTCTACATCCTGCTGATACGCCAGTAAGTTCACCAAGAGGCATTAATATTACATACTTTTCTTTAAATCCAACTACTTCACAATTAATAGGATTACCGTTTTGATTATATATTTTACATAATTCTCCTACAAAGGCTTTGATACCTTCCACCTCAATAGTAAGCCCTATAACTTTACTTACTACTCCTTCAGAGTAAATTGTTGAGGTTTCTTTAACTTTATCTATTAGTCCTTGAAAGTTTATATCCAATATTTCTCACTCACTTCTTATCCTATTATGGCTTTTTTTATACTTTCTAAACCAAAATCTATTCCAACTTCTATTTTTCCTGTATTCTTTTGAATTATTGCATTACCAGGTTCTATCTCATCACTTATCATTAAGAATATTTCCTCGGAAATGCTATATGTAGTTTTCCAAAATTCTATTTTTTCTCTTACTTCTTCTTCGTGGACTTCATTACATCTAATAATTACACTTGCTTCGCCCTTTGATTTCTCAAAAGCTTCTTCAATCATACTATTAATTCCACCATCAACTAACACTTCTCTTCTAAGTATCTTTTCTGCTATAGTTAATGACAACTTAATTATATCATTTTTCTTGCTATTCACATAGCTATTATAATCATTTGTTGCACCTAGTAATATATTCCTCGCTTTTTCTTTTATTTCCTCTGCTTCCTTTTCAGCCTGTGGAATAATACTTTCTAGAGCTTCTCTTTTGCCATCTTCATATCCATTTTCTGTTCCTTGCTTATAACCTTTTTCATAAGCCTCTCTCTCTAAAGCTTCTGCTTCTTCTATGGCCTCTAAACGAATCTTTTCACCATTTCTTCTAGCTTCTTGAACAATATTTCTAGCTATATTTTCATAGCTAGAAATATATCTTTGCTTTTCAGCTTTCCATTCAGCATGATGATCCTCTTGTGACCCTTTTTCAGTGTTTTTCGATTCATATTCTGTAGAAATCACTCTAGACTCACCACTTAGAACATGCTCCTTTTTCACTAGGTTATACGATGATTGCATCTTCGCCACCTCTTGAAATTATAATTTCTCCTGCATCGTCTAATCTTCTAATCACAGAAACAATTTTTTGTTGAGCCTTTTCTACGTCCATAAGTCTTACTGGTCCTAAGAACTCCATATCTTCCTTTAATGAAGCTGCAGCTCTCTTTGATTGGTTTCTATAAATAGCATCCCCAACTTCTTCAGAACATCCTTTAAGTGCAAGAGCAAGATCCTTAACATCAGTTTCTCTAAGAATTCTCTGAATAGATATATCATCAAGAGTAAGAATATCTTCAAATACGAACATAGAACTTTTGATTCTATCTGCAAGTTCAGCATCTTCTCTTTCAAGACTTTCAGTAATATTCTTTTCTGTAGTCCTATCAACTTGGTTTAATATACCAACCAATGTTTCCACCCCACCAAGACTTGTCATCTCAGTTCTTACAACAGAAGAAAGCTTACCTTCTAATACTTTTTCAATTTCCTTTATAACCATTGGAGAAGTATCCTTCATTGTTGCAATTCTTAGAGCAACTTCACTTTGTGTTTCTTCTGGTAACTCTGCCATAACTTGAGCAGACTTATCTGCTGGTAAATAGCAAAGTATTAATGCGATTGTTTGAGGATGCTCATAAGTTATTGCATTTAATAACTGGTGAGCATCTGCCTTTCTAGCAATAGAAAATGGTCTATATTGTTGAGTTGCTTCTGACACTTTATCTAATATTTCAGTAGCTCTTTGACTTCCTAAAGCTTTCGAAAGCAATTGTCTTGCATAGTCCATACCACCTTCGATGATATAATCCCTAGCCTTATTTATTTCTAAAAACTCATTTAATATATTTTCTCTTTGTTCGGAATTAACTGATGTAATATTAGCTATTTCATAAGTTATCTTTTGAATTTCAGCTTCTGGTAATTTCTTTAAAATTGAAGAAGAAGCTTCTGGTCCAAGAGTTATGAATAATATAGCTGCCTTTTGTACTCCAGTTAATTTATTACTTTCTTTAGACAAAATTCATCACCTCTCATTTTCTGATAACCAAGATTTTATTGTTTCTAATACCTGATCAGGCTTTTCCTTAGCGTAATTTTTAATTTCATTTTCTATATGAGCTTGTTTATTTGGCACCTCAAATTGTATTGGTGTATATTCCGTAGTATCTTCTACAGGTAATTGATCATCTATAACAACATCAAGAGATCTATTGTCCTCATCCTCAACAATTTCTTCAGCCTTATTCTTTCTTCTTCTTATAACTATAAATACTATAAGTCCTATAATCACCGCTGCCGCTATAACACCTGCAATAATATACTTATTCCTCTGATTGGCAGCTAATTCAGCGTTAAAGGCATCTACTTGAGCCTTAGCTTGATCTTTTTGTGCAGTATCAAAATTCATACCTACTAGAGATAATTGATCTCCCCTATTTGCATCTATACCTATTGCATCTCCAACTGCCTTTTCTAAATCAGCCTTTGTTGCATCATCAATAGCACCGTCTACAAATACAGAGGCAGTTAATCTTTTAACTTCACCCGGACTGCTTATTGTCTCAGTTTCACTTTTACCACTGTCATAATTTGTTGTTTGTGATTCCTTACTAGAATTTGATTTATTATTATTGTTTTGTATTGTATTACTCATATTATTGTCAACAGGACTTTGGCTTGTAGTTCCATCTCCTGAAGAATTTGTTTCTTTACTAGTTTGTTGGCTAACTATAACCTTATTTGGATCTATAGTTTTAATTGTTTTCTTCTTAGAATCAAAGTCCAAATCTACATTAACATTTGCAGAAACCTTACCTTTACCTAAAACAGGTTCTAGAAGTCCTACTATAGCTTTTGAATATTTATCTGCATCTGCAGCTTCTAAATCTCTTTGCTTTGTTAAAGTTTCTGAGCTAACTGTTGTTCCATCATCTTTACCTATGTTCTTAGTTAATAAGTTCATGTTATTATCTATAACTTCCACATTTTCTTTTGGTATGTTTTCAGCACTCATTGAAACCATAGCAACTATAGATTTAACTTGATCTTCAGTTATCTTCTCACCTGGTTTTAGTTTTAAAACCACTGCTGCTTTGCCTGGCTGCTTGTCCTTAACAAAAACTGAATCTTCAGCTGGAGTAATATTTACCTTTGCCGATTCTACTGGATCAAGACTTTTTATAGACTTTTCCAATTCACCTTGTATCATTCTAATTTTCTTTATATTAAATTCTTCATCAGTCATACCAAATGAACTGCTTTTATCCATTAGTTCATATCCCTTGCTGCCTCCTGTCAAATCTCCTGCCAGTTCTAGCCTTAATTCATCCACCTTGTCCTTTGGAACTAAAATTGAATCTCCATCAACTTTCATTTCAACTTTATCTTTTCCTAACTTCTCTTTTACCATCTTAGCATCTTGAGAATCTAAATTAGAAAATAGCACTTGATACTTATTAGCTGATGAAACAACTACCATACTTACTAATGCTACAATCGTGGCAACTATAGCTACGATTATTGCAATTCTTACCTTTTTACTAAAGGATTTAAATTTTGTCCAAAGCTTTTTTAACATCTCCGAAAGCTTTTTCATCTATAGCACTCCTTACTTTATAACTGCATTTGATTTATTTCTTTATATGCATCTAATAACTTATTTCTAACTTGAACAGCAAATTGCAATGAAATTTTTGCCTCTTCTCCTGCAAGCATTACATCACTAATTTGAACATCTTCACCTTTAGCAAAAGCTGTCCCCATTTTATCTGCTGTTATCTGTTGATCATTTATCCCCTGTAATGATTTTTCAAGTGTGCTTGAAAAAGCTTCTAACCCACTATTCACTTTTTTATCTGTTTTTGTATCTTTATTTGATTGAAATATTTCTTCACTAGGTACAAAACTGCTTACTCTCATAAATTCATCTCCTACTTCCCAATTTCTAGTGCCTTCATAAACATAGATTTATTAGCATCAAGTGTATCTGCATTTGCTTCATATGCTCTTGTTGAAGCTATCATATCTGCCATTTCATTTAATATATTTACATTTGGATACGCAACATATCCCTCTGCATTAGCATCCGGATGTGATGGATCATATTCATATCTTAAATCTGATTTATCGTCCTCAATACCTACGGCTTTTACCCCATTAGGATTCATTTGTTTGTCTAAGGCCTCTTGAAATATTGCTACCTTTCTTCTATAAGGTCCGCCATTTTCAGTTCTAGTTGTTGAAGCATTAACCATATTTGACGTTATTGTATCCATTCTTAATCTTTCAGCAGACAACCCACTGGCACTAATTCTCATCGAATCAAAGCTACTCATCTCTCCTAGTTCCCTCCACTTATAACATATTTAATATTGCTTAATTTACTGTTTGCTTGCTGTACTAAAGCATTATATTTTAATGTGTTTGCAGCCTGGTTTACTTTTTCAACGTCTAAATCAACGTTATTCCCGTCTTCTCTCATACTAGTATTTTCATCTTTTTCAACAGTAATATTCCCCTGAGAATTACTATTTGTCATATGCTTCTCATCAGTAGTTTTCATTTGAACACTCATATCTTTATTTCCTTTGAGATTTTCTTCGAAAACTACATTAAATCTTTTATAATTGGCCGTATTTATATTAGCCATATTATTTGCTATAACCTTGCCTCTTATATTTGAAGCTTGAATTCCTTCTTTAATTAGATTATATGAGCTTCCCTCATTTCCTAGTAAACTAATATCCATATAATTCCACCTCCTAATGTCTATTCTCAAACCCCTATTTTTTTATATATACAAATACATAATTCTATTATAATGCATCATGTTTTAATTTTCCATAATATTTTAATTAAAATATATGTAAAAAAAACATTTATTGAACAATTTCTTGTTTTAAAGGGTCTAATTTAATAAAATATCTCTTTTACTCCCCAAAAAAAAACAACGACTCAACAATTTTCCACTTTAAAAACTTTGAGTCGTTTAAAAACTTTATATTCTTTTTAATACAGATAGCGCATCTTGCGGAAATTTGTTGCTTTGTGCTATAAGAGCTATCTGTGTTTGATTTAATATTTGTGTTCTTGCAAGTTCTGCCATTTCTACAGCTACATCAGTATCTCTTATATTACTACTTGCTTTTTCAACATTCTGAGTATTTGACGCTAATCTATCTGCTGAATCTTCAAACTTGTTTTCAAGCGCTCCATATCTTGCTCTTATATCAGTAATTGTTGTAATAACTTCATCCACCATAGAAATCGCTTTTCCTACATTAGCACGGTCAGTTACATCTATATCACTAAATTTATTTCCATCTTTATCTCTTAAATTGTTGGTACTTACATTGTATAAAGGAACACTCATTGTATCTCCAACTTTTGCTCCAGTAACTAGTTCTCTATAATTAGGGTAAGAATTGTTACTGACTTCAGTGTCACCTATTAGCTTAACCCCATTAAATTCTGTATTACTCGCTAAATCATCAATTGCTTTTTTCATTTGATCTATTTCATCTTGAATAGTTTTCACGTCTTGGGGACTTTTACTACCATCTGATGCACTTACTGCTAATTCCTTTATTCTCACAAGCGTATCATTAACTTCTTGCAAAGCTCCATCTGCCGACCTAAGCATAGAAACTCCATCTTGTAAGTTTCTTTGTGCTGCTTCTAAACTTTTTATTTGTATCCTAAAGCCTTCACTTTGCCCAATTTTGTTTGGATTATCTTTTGCAGAATTAATTTTAGTTCCTGAGCTAATTCTATCTATAGCAGTTTCATTGCTTTTTAAATTCTTCTTATATCCACGATATAAGTTAAGCGAATTTATATTATGATTTAATCTCATACCTCTCCTCCTAAAACATTATTTTATAATTTATCGACTTATATCCCCAAATCTTTATAGTTATCATAACTATTTTCTATATTCTGCCTAAAACATTCTTTACGAATCATTGTAACAAATTTAAATCACCATTATAATATTGAAGAAACTTTTTTCTATACCTTTCATAGTAATCAGTTCCCGCTATTCCACAATCATGCAAACACAATATCCTCTCTTGTTTAGGTACGCATACTTTATAACCTTTTCTTCTGAATTCCATACACTGCGATATATCGTAAAAATGCCATCCATCAAAAACTTCTTCATTCCATCTCACATCATACTGGGTTATCATTATGCAGCCATCTATCGCTAGTACTTCATCAATATCATATTCATTACCATAATCAACTATCTTTAACTTAACTATACTTTCATATAAAGTTCCTACTTTATGAGGTGACTTCCACCATATACCACTATTATGTAAATCCTTCGAACCTACTACCCCTAGCATTCCAATATTACTATCTTTGCTAAAAATACTAACAATCTCTTTAATGAAGTTTTTATTTACTATGAGAACATCTTGATGTAAATACACTTTATATTTAGCATCTGATTTATCAATTGCTTCATTATATCCCGAAGTTATGCTTGTAGCATAATTAATTTCAATAGTTTCTATTTCATAACCATCCGGTACATATAAATTTTCTATATAAAATAAACATTCTTCATAAGCTTTTTTATCATTAACACAAGTAATAAAGGCTATTTTCCTATTATTCACTTTATTCTCCTCCGCTAATTTCATCTATTAACTGTAAAACATCATCATTTTTGATTCTTATTTTCAAGGCATATGTTAATGCAATTTCCTTTTCTCCAAATAAGTTTAACACATATGCCAAATTATACAAGGTATCCTCATCTTCCTCATTTAACTCATAGGCCTTTTGTAAAAATGGTAAAACAAGATCATATTTTTCTTTATAAAACAAATTTAAAGCCACCAAATTCAAAACATAATTCTTATTTAAAACTAAATCTTCAATTAAATTTACAACAACTTTTTCAGAGATTTCTGCTTTATCTATAATAGCTACTATTTTTTCATTGCTTAATTCATTATCGGATTTAAAATCTATTCTTCTTAGTAAAGCACTTAATTCTTTATAAGTATCCAATTTATTTTTTAGTATTCTATATTTTTCTTCATACTCTAAATTCAAGCTATAATATTCTAATCTTTTCACATTAAATTCTGCTTGTGCAATCTTACCTTCTTCCATAAAGTATTCTATATTGTAAATAATTTCGTCTTCACTATACTTTTCAAAAACCATATACACTTTAGCCAAGTTACCTATTTCATCTTTTGCTTCAAAACCATCAATATATTTAAAATTTTTACTTTTGAATATCCGAATTGCCTCATCAATTATTTCAGTAGTTATTTTTCCAGAGCTGCACTGAAAATTATCTATAGACAAAATTAGTTTTCCATTTTCATTCTTCATCATATTAAATATATCAGTTAAAATAGCCCCATCATTTTTTACACCATCATAATTAGACACAACAATAATATCAAAGGTATTAACTAAGCCTTTATCACTTAAATTATCTATAACCTTTATACTCTTGCTAGCAATTTTCTTCAAACTCTCTTCTATCTCATATCCGTAGAAACTTGCTTTTCTATAAATACTACTTAAACTAGCTATACTACTACCTGTTCTACAAAATACTTCTATAATTTTGCTATCGTTATCTGTTATAAATTGAGATAAGTTATAATCTATTATCAGATTATATCTAGTACTAAATCCCCATTTTTCTTCAAACTTTTTTTCGTTTGTATTTAATAGTTTAATATATTTATCAGCATCTTTTTTAAATGATACACTACCAAAATGGTGTATATAACTATCTCTGCAAAGTAATAATTTATATCCTTCCATGACTATTCTCAAACTTATATCATCATCTTCAAAATTACCTGGAGTAAATCTTTCATCTAATAGACCTATTTTATCTAAAACTTTTCTTTTTATCAGCATTGCAAAACCTACAAGCTTTAATCTTTGTTCATATTCCTCATCATTTGGTATATTATTTTGTAGTGCATAATCCATATACTCATCAAAAGTTCCATATTGGTTACTTATTTGTTGATAGTACGAAATACTATTACTTACAGATCCTGTAGCTCCTATATTTTCATTAGAGTACAATGCTAATCTAAGGTTAAAAATTGAATTAGGCATAATAACAGTATCATTGTTTAAAAGAAAAATATCATTTTCTTTTTCTGCTATCATTATTCCTTGATTACACCCTGCTGGAAATCCCTTATTTTCCTTATTCAAAATACATTTAATGTCACTTTGTTCATTTAACCAATTAGGCGTATCATCAGATGAGTTATTATCAACTACCAACAATTCATAGGAATCACTAGAATTATATTGTTTTATACTTTTCACACATATTTGGGTATATTCAAGATTATTGTAAGTCAAAATAATTATAGATGCCTTTTTCACTTCAATATTATAATTTTCTTTTAAGTTAGTTATGTTGCCACTTATTACTTTTTTATTTTCTAATTCGCTACATAAGAACAAAGCCTGCTCATAACAGATATAAGCTCTATTATATTCTCCTTTTAATTCATAGATATTTCCCATAGTACAATACAAATCCGAATTAAACATATTATATTTAAGACCTGCCCTAACACATTCCATAGATCTTTCTAAGTCACTAGTATAAATATATAATACCGCTTCAGTTCCCAATATTTCATCATCACTACCTAAATTACTTTTATAATAATCAATCAGCGTTCTAGCTTCATTGTATTCTTCACTTATAATTTTTTGACCTATAGCTTCTTTTATTTCTTTAAGATTCATTTTTATGCCTCTCTTTATATAATTTATTTTTTATCTAATATACTTAGTCTTTTTTGAGCAGGTTCATATTGATCGCACATTCTATAATGTTTACTTGCTTCTTTCACATCACCTAAACATTCAAGAATAACTCCAATATTATAATTGGCTAAGAAACTATTAGAACCAATCATCTTAGCTTTAGTTTTTCTCATAGCTTTTTCAAATTCATCTATTGCTTCTCTAAACATACCATTATTCATATAAATTAATCCTACTAAAAAAACAAAATCAGCACTATTTGAAAATTCATTATATATATTTAAAAGCTTCATAGATTCTTCATACTGCTCTGAATTAATAAGTGAATATCCATAGCTTTCCACCATATCCTGAACATATTCTAATTCTAAATTCAAATCAAAATATAATGCCTTCTCAAAATATTTGGAGGCATCAATATATGACTCTTCAGTATAAAAACTTTTCCCCAATTGATATAGTATATACGGATCTTCTCCTTTTTCCTCCAGCTCACTAGTAAGCATTGAAATATTTCTCTTTATTTTATCTTTCCTTAAAATTTCATCTTTTCTATATCCGAAATGATTTACTTCTACCGGTATATCATATTTTTCAACTTTAATATTCTCAATAGGAACAATCTGTTCATGAATACTACCTCTAAACATATAGTATTTTTTAGAAAAAAGTCTGCTAATCCTCTCCCTAGACTCACACTTTACCCCTTTTTGAGTAAATTCATTTTTTATTAATAACCTTCCTATCTTTTGTCGATTATTTTTAATTAATGAATCTAGCAAAGCAGTATCTAAATTTATTACTACTTCATCACTATCAACTATTAGCACAAATTCATTGCTAGCATTACTTATAGAAAAGTTTCTAGCATTACTAAAATTATTATCCCATTTATAGTCAAAAACTTTATCTGTATATTTATATGCTATTTCTTTTGTATTATCTATGGATCCTGTATCAACAATCACTATTTCATATCCATATTTATTTATACTCTTAAGGGTTTCCTCTAAAATAACCGCTTCATTTTTAACTATCATACATACAGAAATCATATTTTTCTCCTATAAATTTTGAATTATATTTAAAATTTCAGCCTTCATATTATTGTCTTTACAATGCTCATATGCTAGATCGTAGTAAGCTTTAGCCTCATCAATTCTTTTCATACTTTCTAGGACACAAGCTATGTTATATGCTGAATCAAACTTATCTTCTAATAGTTCATAAGCTATTGCTAAATTTAAAATTGCTTTCTCATTTTCACCCAACAAATATTCTACTACACCTTTATAGTTACATATCTTCCCATCATACATAAACAAATCATCTAAACTTGCCAATATTTCTAAAGCCTCTTCAGTTCTATTACTATTCACATATTCCTCAACAATATCAAATAATTTTTCCTTTTCTAATTCCATTTCTTTAGTTATAGTATTTAACTTTAATTCCTCTTGGTACTTTCCAAATACATTTCCATACTCAGGAAACTCCTTCAATAACTCTCTCAAACCCTTTATATATGCAAGTTTATTTTTCGAAGCGCTTTTTATCAATGATTCATTTTCAATCCAAAAAATATCATATTTATTCAAAATAGAGTGAATTGCATCACTTGACAAAATCTCCTTATTGTAAATCTTTCTCAAAAGATTTAGTTTGTTAATACGCGTTCTCTCTAACAAACTTTTATATCTATCATCCTCAATGGATTTGCTTAAAATCAAAGTTTTTTCAACTATTGTTACAAAATTCAACTTTTTAATATCTATTGCTAAGAAATTATCTACCGAAAATTCGTATAATATTTTCAAACAATCATAATCTCTAATTATAGCATTAACATATGCTTCGGCAGTTTCCTTGCTTAATCTCCCAATTAATTCTATCTTTGTTTTATCCTTCGAAATTAACTTAATTAATAAATCAGACTTCCATGTATAGAAACTACTAAAATCTATTAAATTGTAATTTTGTAATATATCTTCATCTTTATTGAAATAAATAGAATTTATATATACTTTTAATCTATCATCAAAATCTATCAGCTTTTCTTTTATACCTTTAGAGAAATTATTTGTATCTTCCATATCTAACCTTCTAATAACTGAGATTATATTTCCAATATCTCTATCCTCAATCTTTACACTTTTATAAAAATTATAAAACTTATTTAAATCTCCTACTGATAATGATGAGAAGATATATATTTCTTTTAAAACTTCTTTCATTTTATCGTCTTTGATAAGATCAAATGTTTCAATAACTTTTTTATATTCATTACTATTGTAATAACATATTGTTCTTTCTTTCAACACTTCATCTTTCCTATCAAATGCAGACTCAATCATAGTAATATCCTCAATAATACCATCCTTACGCTTTTCTCGTATCTCGAAGTATCTGTCGAAGTAAATTTGAGCCTTATCATAATTCTTTAAATTGCTGTAACTCAAAGCTAGTATATAGTAAAAATCTAAATTAGTTGTCTTATTTTGTATAGCTTCTTCAGCTATCTTAATTGCCTTACCATATATTTGTTTTGTAAAAAGTTCTTTTGCATAAAAATGAAGCACATATAAATTTATTTTTCCATCTCTTCGTTGCGTTGTCATTCTGTAGGCTTCTCTAATTGAACTCATTGTATTTGCATCATCATTGGCCATTGCATAGGTTTGAGCTAATTGAAATAAAACATATATTTTATCATTGCCCTTAGCTTTAGATAAATCTTCCAATAACAACTTTTTATTACGTTCATTTTTATATCTTACTAATTCATAATCAGCTCTTGAATATCCATTATGCAAGAAACTTATTTTTGTATTTCCTAAAGGCTCTGTTAATATTGGCTGTTCATGAATTCTACCATTAAATTTAAAACTGCTAATATTTTTGAATAATCTAAATAACGACCCCATGACATAGTTTTTATCTTTAACAGAAATAATATTTTTTATGTTAACTGTTGCACTATTAAAAAATTCACTTCTTCCATCCATGAAAAAACTTATTAACTCTTCAGGCGTTTCTAGCACTTCATCAGCATCTAATACTAAAATCCATTCACCTTCACAGTACTTTAAACTTATATTTCTCATTTCAGCAAAATTTCCACTCCAAGGATGTTCATATACCCTTTCCGTATATTTACTAGCTATATCTATAGTACTATCTTCACTTCCTGTATCTACTATTACTATCTCATAATCAATCTTACCATCTAACGCCTTCAAAGCATCTAATGTTTTTGATAAATTCTTTTCCTCATTTTTAACTATCATCGCAATGCTCAACTTCATAGCTTTTCTCTCCTTTTGTTGCAATATAATATAATTATCGTTTTTTTTTAGATAAACTTAAATTAGTTTTCAAAAAAAAAGCCAGTTACAAGGATTTTCCTTATAACTGACTTAAATTATTCGTTAATCTTTAATTATCTTAATAATTGAAGAACGTTTTGTGGTTGTTGATTAGCTTGACCAAGCATTGCTTGAGCAGCTTGTTGAAGGATGTTATTCT
>NZ_SULK01000010.1:0-333 GCF_007115085.1 Clostridium sp. HBUAS56017
TGATATCAAAAGCATCTAAGTTGATATAAGAATCAGAAGCAGAAGCATTCTTTTGGCCAGTAACTTCAATGATAACAGTATGAGTACCACTTGCTAAACCAGTTTTTTGGAATAGAACTTGCTTATATGCATCAGTAGCAGAATAACCATCCCAAGTATAAGAAGTACCGTCAATGGTAATTTTAGCAATACCAACAGCTTTCCCTTTAAATCCAATAACATTTAATTCAGTTCCGGTAAAGTTAAATGCTAGTGAAGAATTAGGAACTTTGGAATATATATTAGCATTTCCACTATTAGAAGAACCAGAAGAACTTCCCCAACCAGTAGAGT
>NZ_SULK01000010.1:435-18669 GCF_007115085.1 Clostridium sp. HBUAS56017
TTCTAGTAATTGCTGAAGTAGTAATGCTCTTATCAACAGCCCCATATCCAATCTTATTTCCAAGATCATCAGAAAGCTTAACACAAGTAGTAAACCCATATAAAGATAAAACCTCATTACCACTTGTAGTTTTTAAATTAATAGTTCCAGCTTTAAGTATCTTAGCTCTTATTACAGCAATAGAACCGCTTCCGCTTATAGGAGTTGCAGAACCAGTCAATGACATAGCAATATTAGCTTGTCCAGTTACTGGAGTTGTTTGAATAGTTTTAACTTCTGCACTAGATAGTAAGCTTCCTTTAGAAATACTTTCAATTTGAAGTAAGCTAGTATCATATAAGAAATCAACAGAAGCTCCGTAAAGATTACTTACTGAAGATATATTTACAGCAATATCAATAGTACTACCCACAGTAGGTGAACCAGTTACACCATACGAAATACTACTAGTAGTTGCCATAAAACTTTTGTCTAATCCCCCAGTAAATATATTGGGTAAACCAACATTTTCATTGTTAGTTAGAGTAGTATCTTCCACAGTAGCATTGCTTGTACTTTCTAAGGCAGCCTTAGTCGTAATGCTTGGAAGAGTAAATTGCGATAAAAAGATGAAAGTACAAGAAATTGCACAAATCTTTTTAATTAGGTTATTTTTCATAATAACATCATTTCCCCCTTTGTAAAATTTATTTCGTTCGTCATATATATTTTATAGGTTTTATTACAAAATGTATAGTGTAATTTTACTATCTGACATAAGAAGAAAAATATGATAAAATAATATTGTAATGGTTTATAAAAAAGGGGGAAAAAAGATGAAAAAAGTATCTAAAATCTTATTTTTTATATTGAGTTTTAATTTAATAACATTTTTACCTGTAAGTGCAGAAATTGTTAGTGGTGAAAATGGTAACATAGAAGCAAGCAGTTCTCAAAATTTAAGTGATTCAAAAGTTGTACAAGGGTCTATGAGTTTAGACCAATACATGAGCTATAAAGAATATCCAACAACCTTAACGCAAACTTTTAATGCTTATACTGGATTAAAGTCTGCATCAATAGGTGAGCAACAAATAATAGCTGCAATAAAGACAGGTTTAGAAAATCTACAAACTAGAATTAATTTAGATAATTATATACAATATTTTAGATATGAAAGTCAATATAAATTACCTATGGAGTATTATTTTGATACTTTATATGAATATCCAGAAATTTTCTATCCAAACTTAAGTGTAGATTGTGAGTACTATAAAAATTCATCTAGTGAAATAACAAGATACACTCTTAAGGTAACTTATTCCAACGATAATACAACAATAAATTCTATGAAAACTAAATTTAATGATAAGGTTCAAGAAGTGAAAAACAATTATTTATCTACTGCTACTACAGCTTTAGAGAAAGAATATGCAATTCATGATTACATAATCAAAAATACTACCTATGATATGATGAATTATCAAAATAATACTGTCCCTAATATTTCTCATACAGCCTATGGATCATTAGTTAATGGAGTTGCTGTATGTGATGGATATTCAAAAGCAGCACGGCTTTTCTTAAGAGATAGTGGTATAGAATCTGGTATAGTAACGAGTAAGGCAATTAATCACGCATGGAATTTTATAAAGCTTGATGGATATTATTATTTTCTTGATTTAACTTGGGATGATCCAGATCGTGGCGATTGGGTTTCCTATAAATATTTTAATGCAACAGATGCTGAAATGAAAAGCGGTACAAGCCCCCATGTATGGGATGAACAAGGATATCCTAGTGCTGTTAATTCAACATATAGCTTTTTAAGAAGTGGAGATAGCTATAAAAGATATAAGGATAAATTATATTATTCAGATATAGTAAATAAAACTTACTTATTAAACTCAGTTGACTTAAAAGGTGCAAATAAGACGTTAGTTTATGATGCTGATTATGTTTTGGATTTAGCGGTTTATAAAAATAATGCGTATTGCGCTTCAGCAAAATATGATGAGGCGGGAAATAAATTATATTATGTGTATAGATTAAATTTAACTAATAAAGATGATAGAGTTATTTTTGCAACTTCAGGTCAATTAAATGATATATCTCAAAGTGGATCAAATCTTGTTATATCATATGCTGAAGGTGGAATAAGCAAGACAGAAACTGTATCCATAGCGTATAATGAAGATGTAAATTCAGATGGAGTAGTTGATATGCTTGACTTAGCGATTTTAGGAAATTCCTATAATGCAAAAGCTGGGACAAGCTTATATAAAGCAAGTTATGATGTAAATTCAGATTCAATTATAGATATATATGACATAACAAAAGTTGCAACTGAATTTAAATTATAATTAGG
Source organism: Clostridium sp. HBUAS56017 (assembly GCF_007115085.1). Taxonomy (NCBI): domain Bacteria; kingdom Bacillati; phylum Bacillota; class Clostridia; order Eubacteriales; family Clostridiaceae; genus Clostridium; species Clostridium sp. HBUAS56017. Next base: position 2,783 of record NZ_SULK01000010.1, read on the forward strand.
GGATAAATTTGGCACTTTACAGTTAATATTTAAGAAAGAGGCGGGCTAAATGATGATAAAAAAAATAATTTCTATGTCTGTTTTAGCAATGGTACTTCTACCGCAGATACCAGTAAGTGCAGCAGATATAATGTCAGGACAAAAATATGAAAAAAAAGTGGTTAAAACTATAACCAAGACTTTTCTAAGTCCAGCTGAAGAAGAAAACTTAACTGAAGAAGAAAAAATACTTGCAGAGGAAAGTGAACTAGAAAAGTCTAGCTATGAAACATTAGTGCCAAAAACAGATGCTAATTATGAAGTGACTTTAGCTTACAGTGATGGAAGTTATTCATATGTTGGAAATGCTAGCACCTATGATAAAGCAGTTCAAACAGCAGAAGCTAGCACAGGTAGTTTAACAGTTACCTTTGCATCTGATGTAGTAATACCTACTGTAATAAATTCTGTTGGAGAAGTTGTTTATGCTACAGAAGATATAGGAAGGTCTTGGTATAAGAGTAATACTTCTGGAAGACATGAAACATCAAATGTTTTTGCTGATCCAGGTTTAACTGATGCATATACATATATACATGATTGGTACATAAGTGAGTTGCCTCTTATTGAAGATAGAGAAAGAGAGGCAAAAGTATTAGTTGCAGGTTATGAAGGATGGATGAATAAGGACATTAATAGAGATCCTAATCATGATGGGTACAATAATAGCGATATAGTTATTCAACCTATAAATCAAGTAACTAATCCAAGCTACTATACGGTAACAAATGGACTTTTAAAGCATTTTATATCAACAAGTATGGATACCGCAGGAAAAGGAACTATGAGAACTATAGGAATAGCACCTAGTTTCCTAAAAGAAGGACAGACATATTATAGTTATGATGGTAATTATTTTTATGATAGTTCTCAAGGTATAACTAATTCTCTTATAACCTTAACAAGAGATCTTAGAAATGGAAATCATAATAATTCAATTAATAGTCAAAATCCTTACTATAATTATTATAATTATCTACCTTTCAGAACTAAAACAAACTATACAGCAGAAGATTTGGATAGATATATAAATAACAATACGCAAAGTACAAGTAAACTTAGAGGTTTAGGACAAGCTCTTAAAGAAGCAGAACAAGTTTATGGAGTGAATGCTTTATTAGCTTTATCAGTAGCTATAAATGAATCTGGTAGAGGAATGTCAACTTTAGCTCAAGAGAAGAACAATTTATTTGGATTAAATGCAACAGATTATAATACATCTGTGAATGCAACTTATTATAGTTCTACAAGAGATTGTGTTATGGAATTTGCAAAAACATATATATCGAGAGGTTATACTGATACTACAGATTGGAGAGATTATGGAGGCTTTCTAGGAAATAAGAAACTTGGAGCTAATGTTAAGTATGCATCTGATCCATTTTGGTCTGAAAAAGCCGTATCTTTTGCAATGGAAATAGAACTATATTTATCAGATCAAAATGTAGCTAACATGAAAGACTATAATTATTATCAGTTAATTAGATATACAGGAACAAACACAGTAAAAACATCATCAGGAAATCTTCTTTATAATATACAAGGAACTGTTAATCCTGGATATGGAAGTTTTGTAGGGGCGGTTTCGGCAATTTCAACAGCTAAAACTACAAGTGTAGCAGGAGTAAACAGTTTTGAAATTAACCCAGAAAGAACTACACCAAATTCTTTAGGAAATTTTGATGGATTTTATGATTGGAATATTAAGGGGTATATTAATACATCCAATATAGAGTTTGTAAATAAAGGGAAGAATGGTTTTAGAGATGAGGATATTGATTTTGATGGAAATATAAGTTTTACTGATTTAGCCATTGTTGGACAAGCATATAATTCTAGGGCTGGTGAATTAGGTTGGAATAGTAAATATGATATTAATGGCGATGGAATAGTTGATATATATGATTTGGTTAAAATTTCAAGGAATCTATAAGACTGTAGGACAAGCATTTTCTAGTGCTTGTCCTAATATTTTATGATAAAATATATATAATAATGTAAATACGAGGAGACATGAGATGAAAAAAAGTAGAAGTAGATTTAAGCCAACTATTATTACATTAATATTCACATTTATTTTAACAATAACACTACCATATAATAGAATAGTTAGAGCGGAAGAAGATCCTAATGCTGCAATAATTAAAGCTACTACAAATGTAGATGGAGATGGACATGTCAAAGCAGGATCAGATATAGAGATAACTGTAAACTTAGATAATTTAACAAATTTTTATGCAGGTTCAGTTGAATATACATATGACAATACTTTATTACAAGTAAGTTCTATAGAAGTTAGCCCTAAAATTAAGGAGCATAATCCTTTTGAAGCATATAATGATGTTGCGAGACAAGGTAATAAGGCAAGATATGGATTTACCTTTATGTCAGCAGATGAACAAGGAATTAGTGGGCAAAGTAATTTTGTTACAATAAAGGCTAAGGCTTTAAAAGATGGACAACTAACAGTTGGAAAGCAGGATTTTCAATATCAACTTGTAAGCAAGGTAGATGGAAATGTAAAAGAGATGAGTTCTACATATTTTAAAAACAAAGAAAATACTTGGAGTGTAACAAAAAAAACTTCAAGTGATGGGAAAAAGACAGAGGAAAAAGTAGAATTAGTTGCTTCCAATCAATCAAATAATAACAATAGTGAAACTAATAAGGATGGACAAACAGCAAATAATAACGCTTCAGAAAATAAGGATGGACAAAATCAGGAAAATGGAGCTTTAGAACAACCTTCAGATCAGGCCTCTGAAGCTAGTGATTCTGAAAGTAATGATGACAAGGGTGGAAATACCCTTGCATATGTAGGCTTAGCTTTAGGTTGCATGGTTGTAGCTGCTGGTGTAAGTTTTGTTGTTTATAAAAAGAGAAAGAAGTAGCAATTAAGATTTAGTTTATGGTATAAATAAAAAAGATGATTTCTAATTATGAGAAATCATCTTTTTTAAGTTATACTTATTTTCTAGAATTTATAGTTAGGATTTTGAAGCATAAGTTTAGCTATTTCAGATAAGTCATCATCATCAATAGCGCCATTAAGAACTACGTCAGTATTATATTGAGGAAGAGATGTAGGCTCTTCTCCATAATGTCTTCCGTCAATAGCTAAGTCTAATAGTGAGAATTCACCATCATTATTAACATCAGTTAATTCTTTATCTGATATATTTATAATAGCTTGTCCACACTCTGCATCCTTTAAATCTCTCTCCATTTTTATACCATCAGATACTCGTCCTTTAGTAACGTCTATTAGAGCATCTCCAGGGGCAATTCCTTTAAAGTTTAACTTTAATAATGTTTTTTTTGAGTTAACAACATTTGCAAGGCCTTTACTTACTAGAATAAATCTTAATTCTCCATCTTGTACATTATTCTTAACTAATTTTATCCCATCAACTTCATTAAAATCTAAGAACTTTAATTTAGAGCTATCGTATTTTATTCTAATATCTTCAGCTGCAATTTCCTTAATGTTATCTATAGTTAAGAAAGCTGATACATTTTCATTTAAATGAATTCTACTCTTTTCAGGGTCTATGTTTAAAATTACCTTAGGAATAATGTTAGAAATTGTGATATCATTAGTAGTTTTATGACCTTCTTTATCTACTGCAACAAATGTATAAGTACCATTTTCAGATACAGCATAATCTGTAGTAGAAGCATTTACCCAATTTCCATCAGGTGTTTGTATTTTATCAATTCCAGATCCAGTACTTGCTGCAGTAGCAGTTATAGTGACAGGATCACTTGTTTCTGCAGTTGTGCTTGGAGTTAATGTAAGTGTTGGATATGAATATTTATAATGTGATACCTCAGACATATTTCCAGCATTATCGATAGCAGCAACATGAACATAAAAATCATCAGTATATGATTGATCTACAGTGTAGTTATTTGAAGTTGTAGTAATTTCATTTTTAGGAATAGTATTTGGATTTTTATCAACAACGATTGAATATCCTTTAAGTCCAGTGGTAATAGTTCCAGATTTTGTATCGGATTTTGTCTTGTTTCCGGTTTTTAATTCTGTTGCTTCAACATAATAATCATAAGTAGTACCATTATCAGTGGAAGGATCAAAAGTTATATTAGTTTTATTATTAGTAATATCAGTTGTAATATTAGTTATATTTGGTTTGGTAGGCCCATCTAAATCTTGTCCTTTGTGATCATTCCAACTTGTTGCTTCTGTTACTTGAGCTAAATAGAATAAGGTGTTTGCTAAGATTTTTTGTTCATCTTCAGTAGCAGATCCATCTGAATGTCCAGTTTGAATCATAGCAGTGTTGTTCCATGTAGTTAGATAGAAGTTATTTGTAGTCGCTTTTCCATTATAACTAGTCACCTCAGGATTATTATCACTACTAGGAACTCCAGTAAATACGTTATCTTTGATTGTATTTGCAGTATATTTAATCCAAACATCTCCGAAGGCGAACTGTCCAGTAGTATGAGACATAGGAACGTTTAGTTTAGTACCAATGTTACCTATGTTCCATGGGTAATTTGTTAGTAAACCTTTTTTGTTTAAAGTAACAGAAGTATATCCATATGACTTAGAGACATTTGGGATAATATTAAGGTATGAACATAAATTGTTCCTATTTACTGAATAAAACCAAAATGTATCATGTCCTCCCAAGTATCCTCTGCCAGCTTTTATGAAATCTTCTATAACTTTTTCAGCATTTTGAGATAAATCTTTTTTTTTATTACAATCCCAGGCACCTTCATAAATAACATCATATTTCCAGTTGCCGTTAGAATCTTTAAGATAACTTTCAGGATTTGAATTAAATATATCTATATCAACTTCATCAACAGATATAAGATTTCTACCAAATTTATTAGTCTCCATCCATGTTTTTAAATTGTTTCCCTTGCCAGGATATATATTTAACACCTTAACGTTATTTTTGGCAGGTATACTTTGATATAATGGATCTGTTGATCTTTTGGAATAAATCATATAAGAGTAATTGTTAGATTTATCAGGTGATGTCCAGTTGAGAGAAATGTAGTTACCAGCGTTGTTAGGTTCAACGCTTAAAGATGAAATATCTGCTGTGGATTGATCTACAGCATATACAATATTAGAGCTAAAGAAAGTAATAAATAGTAATATACTTCCTAAGAATTTGATTAAGTATTTTTTGTTTTTCATAAAAATTATCCCCCATTTCTTAATCTTTTGCAGTTAATTATTTGCAATAATATATGAACATGTTCATTAATAATTATATATTTAATAATAAGAGGTATCAAGAAATAATATACATTTATGTTCGAAATTGGCTTATATGTGTATATTATAGGTATAATGATAAGCTAACTCAAATAAATTGAGGTAGCTTATATGTTTCATATTTCAAATTAATTAGCAAAGGGACTAAAGTCCTATAAAAATACGTAAAATGGTCCTATTTACATGCATTTTCAGCTAATGTAAAATTAAAATCGTATAATTGGTTAAATATAAAAATAGTACAAATTTAATATAAGACCATTACAAAATAAGGGGGATAAATGAAATGTTATTAACATTATTAGATAAAAATAATAGCTTGGATTTTATCTTACCTCAAAAAATATCAGGGAAATACATAATAAAAACCATAGACAAAAACAAGAAAAAAGTCCCTTTGATAGCTATAGAAGAAGAAGAGGGAAAATGGTTTTTAAAATCAAACAAAAATGCATACTTAAATGATTCTAATAATGAAAAAATATCAAAGCTTGAACTTCAACCTTCTAATGTTTATAGAATAAATAGGATAGGTGAAGAACCAGCCATATTATGTACACAAAGGCCTACAAAGGGAACCTATGAGTATACAAAGTATGTTGTAAAGCAAAGTTTAATTAATATAGGTAGAGGAAAGCAAAATCAAATTTGTTATCCAGATAAACTAGTATCAGTTGGACATTGCTATATTACATATGACTCAATGGGAAACGGGACAATAGTTGATAATAATAGTTCTAATGGAACATATGTTAATGGGATAAAGATAAAAGAAAAATTATTATCAAATGGTGATGCTATTTATATAATGGGGCTTAAAATAATCTACAATGGAAGGTTAATTGGAATAAATAATCCAGATAATCTAGTAGAGATAAGTGAATTTGCGTTAGAAGAGTTTAAACAAGAAGAACCAGAAATGGCATGTGAAGAAGAATTTGATGATTTTGATATTAAGGATGAAGATAATGATGTCTTTTATCGTTCGCCTAGATTCAAAAGGGATATTGAAAGAGTAAATTTTACAATTGATAGTCCACCATCAAGAGGAAATAAAAATGAAATGCCTATAATCTTTATGCTGGGACCTGCAATGACTATGGGTATGGCAAGTCTTTTTACTGGAATGGTTACACTTAATAATGTTCTTCGTTCTGGTAATGATGTAATGACAGCTATGCCAACTTTGATAATGTCTTTTAGCATGCTACTTGGAACAGTTCTATGGCCTGTTCTATCTAAAAGGTATGAAAAAAGAAAAAACAAGGAAGCAGAAGAAGTAAGACAAAGAAGGTATAAAGAATATTTATCCCAAATAAGACAAGACATAAATATTGAGGCAGAAAAACAAATAGAAATATTATATGAAAATAATATTTCGCCAGAGGAATGTATTGCACGTATTCAAAATCATGAAAGAAATCTCTGGGAAAGGACTAATAATCACAACGACTTTTTAAAGGTTAGGCTTGGAATAGGGGACATGCCACTAGATGCAGAGATTAAAACTCAAGGTAAGAAATTTACAGTTGAAGAGGATAATCTCTTAGAGGAGTTATATAAGTTGTTGGATGAGCCAAAGGTATTACATGATGTGCCAATAACTCTATCATTCCTTGAAGAAAAGGTTTGTGGGATTATTGGAGAAAGAGAAATGACTAAGGCACTTCTTAAATCAATTATATTACAGCTTATGGCTCTACATGGATATGATGAGTTAAAGCTTATATTTATTTATGATGATGAAGAAGAGAAGGATTGGAGCTTTACAAAGTGGCTACCACATACTTGGAAGGGCGATAAGAGTATTAGATTTATAGGGACTAATGCTCAAGATGTAAAGGAGTTATCTAGTGAGATAGAAAAAGAAATAATTTATAGATCTTCACTAAGTAACGAAGAAATAGACGAGGAAATTCCGAGATTTGTTATTTTTTCTTTGAGCAAAACATTAGGAAATAAAGCTGAGTTCATTAAGACTATTTTAGAAGAAAAGAAAGATTTAGGTTTTAGGATAGTAACTTTATATGATGAGCTGAAAAATCTTCCTAAGGAATGTACAAAGGTAATTGAAATAAATCAGGGAATGTCTAAAATTTATGACAAGTATGATATTTCAGGGAGATATACAGAGTTTAAAGTTGATATTCTTTCAGCAGATATAATGGAAGAGGTAGCAATTGATTTAGCTAACATAAAACTTGATACATTAACTAATAGTTTTGTGCTTCCAGAAACATTAACCTTTCTAGAAATGTTTAAAGTATCTAAGATAGAGCATTTAAATATTCTAGAAAGATGGAAGGAAAATAATCCAACTAAAGCACTTGAAACTGAAATAGGTGTAGATACCATGGGAGAAGCGTTTAAACTTGATCTCCATGAGAAGTTTCATGGACCGCACGGACTTATAGCTGGGATGACTGGTTCGGGTAAAAGTGAGTTTATAATGACTTTTATATTATCTTTAGCAGTCAATTATCATCCAGATGAAGTAGCTTTTATACTTATTGATTATAAAGGTGGAGGAATGGCAAATACATTTACTAATTTGCCACATTTAGCAGGAACTATTACAAATCTAGATGGAGCAGCAGTTAAAAGATCATTAATTTCAATACAAAGTGAACTGAAGCGCAGGCAAGGGATATTTAGTGAAACTAGTAAAAACTTAGGGGTAAGTAATATAGATATATATAAATACCAAAAGCTCTATAGGGAGGGCAAGGTATTTGAGCCCCTTCAACATTTATTTATAATTTCTGATGAGTTTGCAGAACTTAAAACTAGCCAGCCAGAATTTATGGAACAGCTTGTAAGTGCTGCTAGAATAGGTAGAAGTTTAGGGGTGCACTTAATACTTGCAACTCAAAAGCCTTCAGGAATAGTTGATGATCAAATCTGGAGTAATAGTAGGTTTAGAATTTCTTTGAAGGTTCAAGAGATATCTGACAGTATGGATGTAATAAAAAGGCCAGATGCAGCTAAGCTTTCTACAACAGGAAGATTTTATTTGCAGGTAGGCTTTAATGAATTATTTGAGATGGGACAATCTGCTTGGTCAGGTGCTCCGTATTATCCATCAGATAAAATTGAAATAGAAAAGAATGAAGAAATTCAAGTGATAGATAAGCTTGGAAGAGTTATGAAAAGCTTAAAGCTTAATAAAAGGACTGAAGTTAGTTCTAATCCACCAAAGCAAATTGATGAAATAGTTAAGTTTATTTCAGATATTGCTAAGGAGGAAAAGCTAAAGGTTAAACCATTATGGTTAGAGCCAATAGCAGAATTAATTTATATAGATGAGCTAAAGAAGAAATATCATATACCAAAGAGTAAGGAGTTCCTCTTAGAGCCAGTGATAGGGGAATACGATGACCCTACAAATCAATCACAACATATAATGACATTGCCTCTTTCAAGAGAGGGAAATGTGATTTTATATGGTTCTGCTGGAAATGGGAAAACTACTTTTTTAACTTCCTTGATATATTCATTAATGGAAGAACATACGCCAGAAGAGTTAAATATGTACATTTTAGATTTCGCTTCAGAAACCTTAAGATCATTTAAAAAGGCGCCACATGTAGGAGATGTTCTTTTATCCTACCATAGTGAGAAGATTAATAATTTATTTAAAATGCTTTACGTTGAAATTAAAAAAAGAAAAAAATTATTCTCAGACTATGGTGGTGATTATAATTCCTACATAAGAAATAGTGGTAAGAAGATAGAATCCATACTAGTAATAATTCATAATTTCGCAGCTTTTACAGAAGGGTATGGAGAGAAGGAAGAGGATGTAAGTTATTTAACTAGAGAAGGAACAAAATATGGAATATATTTTGTAATCACAGCTCTTAATACCAGCAGTGTAAGATACAGATTAGTTCAAAACTTTAAGCAGTTATTAGTGTTACAGCTTAATGATGAAGCTGAGTATTCAGCAGTACTTGGACATACCTCGGGGGTGGTACCATCCAAGTTTAAAGGTAGAGGAATATTCAAATTAGGTAAAACCTATGAATTCCAAACAGCACATATTTTTAAGGATATAGAAAATACATTTGATCTGGTAAGAGCATATTGCAATAATTACAGTGAAATGTGGACTAAAGATTGTGCTAAAAAGATACCTATATTACCTGAAAAGGTAGATGCAAAATATTTGCTTCATGAAATCAAATCTGTAAGGGGGAATAAAGTACCAATAGGGGTAGAAAAAAGTAGTTTAAAGGTAAATTGTTATGATTTTAATAGCAAATTTATATCATTGGTTTTAACTGAAAGTATAAGAGAAACTAGTTTTGCACAAGGCTTAGCTGAAGTAATGACTAAGTATGATGAAGACATAATTGTAGTAGATGGGGGACAATCATTTATAGGGGAAGAAAAGAACTATAAATACATTAGCAATGTAAGTGAATTTGAAGAAATTGCAGTTGAATTATTTAATATATTGGTGGAACGTCATAATACTATAAAAGCAGCAAAGGAAAGTGGCAGAGACATTCCAGTATATAGAAAGATTAAATGTATAATAAATTCATTTGGCGATTTTATGAAGTACCTCTCTGAAGATGGAAAAGATAAGGTAAGAGTATTTTTAGAGAACGGACAAGAAACTTACAATATAAATTTTGTAATAGTTGATACACCAAAGATTATAAGCGAATTTACATATGAACCATGGTTTAAGAAACATATTTCATTAAATGATGGAGTTTGGATTGGTAATGGAATAACAAACCAATATCAATTTAAGATAGCAAGATTTACAAATGATATGTACGAAGAGATTGGAAATGAATTTGGATACGCCATTAATCAAGGTAAGGTTAAGCTTATTAAGCTTGTATCATCTATAGATTTAGAGGAGGAATAAGTTTATGGAAAAAGTTTTAGTTGAAGTGTTTTTGCCATCAGCTAATAAGAGCTATGATGTGTATATACCATTAAAACTAAGGTTTTATGAGGTTACCTTTTTGATTTCTAAGGCAATAAGTGAATTGTCTAATGGATTTTTTAATGATCAAGAAGTGTCATTGTTTTGTGAGAAATCTACAGGGAAATTATTAAATGTTAATAGGTCTTCAGAAGAATTAGGGCTAAGAAATGGCTCTAAGTTAATGTTGTTATAAATCTTAGTCTAGGAGGGATTTTGAGAATGGGAAGAAGCATTACAGTTGATCCAAGTAAACTTGAATCAGCAGCAGCAAAGATGGAGCAGGAAGCAGCAGATTATACAAGAATCTATACTCAGCTATTTAGTGAGGTAGACTCTATGGGAACTGACTGGCAAGGTGCAGATAATATAGCATATACTAGTCAAATTAAAGGCTTTTTAGATGACTTTGAGAAGATGAAAAAACTGATGGAAGATTACGCTACTTTTTTAAGAAATAGTGCAATGACTTATAAGAACACTCAAAATGAAGTGTTAACTCAAGCTAAAGGCCTAACAAACTAAAAGGAGGAATTTAAGTATGGCAGTTGAAGGGATAAAGATAACCTTAGGTGAGGTTACTAGAACATCTCAAACAATAAGAAATTTAAACACTCAACTTAGTGCAAGGCTAGATGATATAAAAAAAGAAATGGATGCTCTAGCAGGGGCTTGGCAAAGTGACGCTTCAAATACTATAAGAGGTAATTTTAACAAATTAGTTCCAAAGTTTGAAGAGTATAAGAGAATAATAGATTCTTATGCAAAGTTTTTAGATGACACAGTTAATACTTATGATAGAGCAGAAACTACAATAAATAATAATGCTAGCGCATTTCAATAAATGAATATTTAAGAAAAGAAGTACAAAGTTATGGATGCAAATTATTCAGCTATAAATAGCGAGACAACAAATATATCTACTTATATTGAGACATTAAACTCAATTAAATTAAAGGTAACAACTTTAGGTGAAGACATTAATAGCAACTGGAAGGGAACTGAAGTTGGGTATCTGAATGAAGCTTTATGCCTTATTACAAATGAAATAACTCAGTTAAACAGAATGCTTAATACATTAAGTGATGAGATCTTAGAAGCAGCAGATGAAATAGAATAAAAATAAGGGTGGTAGTGATTATATAGAAAGTTGGTGAGAACTATAGGAATTAAAATAAATACTGAAGAAGTAAAAATGTCAGTAAATCAAGTTAATGCAATAAAAAAACAAATAGATTCCTTAGATTTCAGCGTTCTATCTATTAGTACACGATTGGATCCAAAGATTATTAGAAAGAGTTATGTTAGCAGTAGCCTTAAATCAATTCATAAAAATTTTGCTAGCATAAGTGCTATGTTAAATAACCTTTCAAGTTTCATTGATAATTCTGCTGAAAAGTATGAAAGTTGTGAAACACAAGTAATAAATGCTAGTATTAAGCTCGTTCAAGAAAGAAGATTTTCTTTAAATAGCTATGGAGAAGATGGAGAGTTATTAACTGGTTCGAATATAGATAAGAAAACAAAGTCTTCTTCACGAACTTTTCTAAAAATAAATGACTATAATACTTTAGGTTTTGCTTTACAAGTAGTAAGTGGAAGAATGAGAATTAAGGTAAGTAAATCTACAGCAGATAATACATTTGAGGTGTTTAATTCACCAGATGAATATGAGGAAAATAGCAGAAAAAGTACTTCTAAGTTTGGTGATTTTTCAAGTTTTATACATACACAAGAGGATTCTTCAAAGGAAATAGAAAATAAGTTAAAGAAGAGTCTGAAAGTATGGGATGATTTTAAGCCAAAGGAATGGATAAATATTTGTAATCCAGGTAAATCAACTAAAAGAGTAGGTGCTATAAGTACAGTAGTTACTATTGTTTCTAATTATGAAACTTTACAAAAGGGAGATACAGATAGTGTAAAGGATTTTGTTCTAGATAATGGTATAAATGAAATTTCTCATAATAACAGTGAGAAAGATTCATTGCTTTTACCTCCAGTAGGAACTGTTGTTGGAACTATAACAAAAGATGGACTTAGCATATTACAAAATCAAAAGGTATCTTTAGAGAATTACAGTAGTGATGATTTTGTACTTGGAGATATAGGAAGTATTTGTAACAATGTAGGTAATACTATGGATAAAATATTTTGGTAATAAGTTTTTATTCTAAAGGATGAACTAAAGAGGCTGCTGAAGCCTATCCTATTTTGATGTAGTTAGTTTACATACTATTTAAATAGGATAGATTTTAGAGAGAGTTATAATTGACGGGAAATTCAGCATAATAGTCAGAAGGTGGGGTTATTCTAATGGAGATAAGGCGTTCATCATTAAAGTTTAATAACGTTTTATGTGCAAAGACGAGAAGTAGTGTTAAGGATTGGTATAAGGATGCACAAGAATTAAGGAACGCAGTAATCAAAAATGGATTATATGCAACAGGGCCGATTTTTTATAAGGTGGAGAATTTTAACAGAGAAGAAGGAGAAGGTGACTATAGCTTTTATATACCTGTTAATAACAGATTAAAGATAAAAGAAAATAGTAAATATACATTTTACAATCATTTTTTAATAGAAGATGGATTAGCTTTAAAACATGTAGATTTAACTGAAAAGCTAGAAGAGTCCTATGATATTATTAGAGCTTGTGCAAAGGCGCAGAATTTTCAAGTCAAAGAGCCATTTTATAATATATATTTAGAGGTATATGGTTCAGGAATAATAGATATTTTTGCACCAATACAAGAGGAGAAGTAATTATGTATACAAATCCGAAGGATAATCTTAGATTTAGTAATGTAGTATCTAAAAAAGTAAATTTTTATTATAAAAACATGGAAGAAGAAGTTAATAACTTTTTTAAGAGTATTACTAGCAAGAAGTTAAGTGCTAAGGGACCCTTTTTCTATTCTATAAATAGTTTACCCATGGCTGAACAGGTAGAAGGTGAATTCTTTATGCCTATACATGAAGATTTAATATTTGATCTTTATGACCTAGATTTTCATAGCTATTATAGTATTGAAAATATGGTTTCGACCTGTATATATGAAGATATAGAGAATAATACTGAATTAGCTTATTTTAACCTTATAACTTATATAAATGATAATAACTTATATCAGATAACGCCAATATTTCACATAGTTTCAGGAGATAGTTCCATGAGATATGTTTTTGTTAAGATAGGAGTTACTGAAAGACAAAAGAATAGAGATGCATTTAAGTAACCTTTTAGAAAACTAGCAATATACTGATGTCTGCTATGTTTCTAAAGGGTTTATTTAACTTGAATTATATGGGTAAATAGGACTAAAGTCCTATAAAATTCCTGAATAAGGTCCTATTTACATATATTATTGGAACCTATAAAATTGGATGTAGAGTCTTTTTGAAACAGTAAAATTAGAAATAAAAATAAAAGCTAAACAGAATGTTATCGATTAGGGGGATAAGTGTGAGTAAAATAGCGAGAAATATAATGAAGAAGACATTAACTGGAGCTGTAGTCTTAGGTTTGGTATTACAGTCAGTATCAACAAGTGCTGCAGTAGAAGGAAATGTAAAGGATCAAAAGGTTGTAGAAGCTAAGGAAAGTCCTAAGGTAGAGCAAGCTAAGATGCCAGCTCAAAAGGTAGAGAATAAGGTGGAAGATAGTGCATTAGCTAAGGATAAAGTTTTAAAAGATAAAGCAGATATAGAAGTTAAAGAAAAGGTTAAAGATGAGAAAAAAACAGAAGTTACTAAGGCTAAGGAAGAAACAAAAGCTTCAAATAAGGAAGCTACTGATAATAATGTTACTGCCACAAAAGGTAGCTTAACTAAAAATCAGGCAGCATCTAATGAAGATGAAGTTGTTAATATTCCTGATGCTAACTTAAAGAAAGCCTTGAATGAGGAATTGAAGCAAGCTTCGGATGCTGCTATAACTGTAAGAAAGTTAAATGGAATAAAAGGAACTTTAAGATTTAACGAAAGAGAAATTGCAAATTTAGAAGGAATACAATATTGTACAGGTATAACTTCATTACAGTTATCTGGAGATAAAGTAAGCGATATAAGCCTATTAAAAGGATTAACAAACTTAACTGATTTAGAATTCGCAGGTAATCCAATAAGCGATATAAGTGTACTATCAGGATTAACTAACTTAACTCAATTGGGATTAGGTGGTACTAATGTAACAGATATAAGTGCAATAAGAGGTTTAAAAAATCTTACTAATTTATCTTTAGCAACGAAAAATATAAGTGATTATAGTGCTTTAAACGAGCTAACAAATTTGACATTATTAAATTTAAATTTTTCTGGAATAAGTGATTTGAGTATGGTGAAAAATTTGAAAAGTTTAACTGATTTATGGTTGGAAGAAAATGAAATAAGTGATTTAACTCCATTAAGAGGATTAACCAGTCTAAGAGAATTAGATTTATATAAAAATAGAGTAAGTGATATAAGTCCATTGAAGGAATTAAAAGAGTTGAGAGGGATAGTGATAAATAGTAATGAAATAAGTGATATAAGTCCTTTGAAAGCTTTGAGTAAATTGGAAGGAGCTAATCTTAATGATAATAAGATAAGCGATGTAAGTCCTTTAGAAGGATTAACAAGATTAAATTATATTACTCTTAAAGGAAACAGAGTAGTAGATGTGACTCCATTAAAAAATATTCGACAAGTAAATTTAGCAGATCAAGAGATATCTTTAGATGAGGTAAGAACAGCTGATGGAAAAGTTGTAGTAAAAAATCCTATAAAAGGATTGACTGTAAATGATAAAACCGTAAAATATCAAAATGGCAAAGGTAAATATAATGAAAATACCGATGAATTTTCTTGGGATAATGTAAAAGAAGATACTAAATTAAAGATTAATGTTACTCCTGATAAAATTGGAGGTAGAGCAACAACACCAGAAGGATATAACGATATACCTTTCTTTGTGTATAGTGCAGTTATTGAACAGCCAGTAAAGTATAGAATACAAAATGAAAATAGCGATCCAAGTAAGGGTCAAGCAGTACCACAAGGAAACGATGCAAAGGCAATAGCAAACAATACAAGTGCAACAACAAGTAAGCCTGTTAGTAAGGTAGGAAATGGTTCTACAGCAAAAACAGGAGATGTAGGAATGTTGGGTGTTTTAGGAGTAGGAGTTATGTCTGTACTTGGTATGAATGCAGCAAGAAAGAAGAAAAAATATAAACATTAAAAAGCTTTAGGAAATGGAAAAAATCTGTTTCCTATTTCTTTGAATTCTTTTTGAAACAGTAAAATTAAAAATAAAAGTTAAATAGGATATTATCGATTAGGGGGATAAGTGTGAGTAAAATAGCGAGAAATATAATGAGGAAGACATTAACTGGAGCAGTAGTTTTAGGTTTGGTATTACAGTCAGTACCAACAAGTGCTGCAGTAGCAGAAAATGTAAAGGATCAAAAGGTTGTAGAAGCTAAGGAAAGTCCTAAGGTAGAGCAAGCTAAGATGCCAGCTCAAAAGGTAGAAAATAAGGTGGAAAATAGTGCATTAGCTAAGGATAAAGCTTTAAAAGATAAAACAGGTATAGAAGTTAAAGAAAAGGTTAAAGATGAGAAAAAAGTAGAAGTTACTAAGGCTAAGGAAGAAACAAAA
>NZ_SULK01000010.1:18738-102946 GCF_007115085.1 Clostridium sp. HBUAS56017
ACTTCAAATAAGGAAGCTACTGATAATAATGTTACTGCTACAACAGGGAGTCTAACTAAAAATCAAGCAGCATCTAATGAAGATGAAGTTGTTAATATTCCTGATGCCAACTTAAAGAAAGCTTTAAACAAGCAATTAGGACAAGCTTCTGATGCTGCTATAACTGTAAGACAGTTAAACGGAATAAAAGGAGCTTTAAGATTTAATGAAAAAGGAATTACAAATTTAGAAGGAATACAATATTGCACAAGTGTAACTTCATTAGAGTTAGGTGTAAACAAAATAAGCGATATAAGCCTATTAAAAGGATTAACAAACTTAACAGATTTAGAATTAGCAGGTAATCCAATAAGCGATATAAGTGCAATATCAGGGTTAACTAATTTAACTGGTCTAGGTATAGGCGGTATTAATGTAACAGACATAAGTGCAATAAGAAACTTGAAAAATCTTACTAACTTATCGCTAGGAATGGATAGAATAAGTGATTATAGCGCTTTAAACGAGCTAACAAATTTGACATTCTTAAATTTTAATTATGCTGGAATAAGTGATTTGAGTATGGTGAAAAATTTAAAGAATTTAGATACTATATGGTTACAAGAAAATCAAATAAGTGATTTAACTCCATTAAAAGGGTTAACAAAGTTAAGGACATTGGACTTAAAACAAAATAAAGTTAGTGATATAAGTCCTTTGAAGGAAGTAAAAGAGTTGAGTTATGTAGTACTAGAAGGTAATGAAATAAGTGATATAAGTCCTTTAAAAGCTTTGAGTAAGTTAGAAGTGGCTAATCTTAATGAGAATAAGATTAGTGATGTAAGTCCTTTAGAAGGATTAACAAGGTTAGATTATATTACTCTTAAAGGAAACAGAGTAGTAGATGTGACTCCATTGAAAAATATTCGACAAGTAAATTTATCAGATCAAAAGATATCTTTAGATGAGGTAAGAACAGCTGATGGAAAAGTTGTAGTGAAAAATCCTATAAAAGGATTGACTGTAAATGATAAAACCGTAAAATATCAAAATGGCGAAGGTAAATATAACGAAAAGACCGATGAATTTTCTTGGGATAATGTAAAAGAAGATACTACATTAAAGATTAATGTTACTCCTGATAAAATTGGAGGTAGAGCGACAACGCCAGAAGGGCATAACGATACACCTTTCTTTGTGTATAGTGCAGTTATTGAACAGCCAGTAAAGTATGGAATACAAAATGAAAATAGTGATCCAAGTAAGGATCAAGCAGTGCCACAAGGAAACGATGCAAAGGCAACAGCAAACAATACAAGTGCAACAACAAGTAAGCCTGTTAGTAAGGTAGAAAATGGTTCTACAGCAAAAACAGGAGATGTAGGAATGTTAGGTGTTTTAGGAGCAGGAGTTATGTCTGCACTTGGTATGAATGCAGCAAGAAAGAAGAAAAAATATAAACATTAAAAAGCTTTAGGAAATGGAGAAATCTGTTTCCTATTTCTTTGAAATTTGTTGAATTTAAATGGTTAAAAAGGACTAAAGTCCTATAAAAAACCTGCAAAAGGTCCTATTTACATATATTTTCAGGTGATGTAAAATTGCTACAGGTAATGGAGAAAAAGGAGTAAAAGCATGAGTATAGTTTTAGAAAAAGTAGACTTAGGAAAAATTAAATATTTGATTTACTCCAATGAAAATAAGGAAAACATTGATGGAGAGTTTAATAAGGGAATAATAGATAAAGATGTTATTCCAGGGGCTTTACCTGCTTTCTTGACAGTTGAGGAAGATAAGATAAAGATTAGGTATCATGTTACAGATGAAAGTGCATTAAGTGAAATATTAAAAGATACTATAGGAAAAAGTGAGCTAAAGTATATTTTAAAAGTACTTATAGATGTCTTTTTATCTGCAGAGGAAAAGAATATAAATATAAAAAACTATCTTTTAGATAAAGATTATGTATTTATAGATAAAAGCAATAAGGAAATTTATTTAATATATATACCTTTAAAGGATGCTAAAGAAGAAACTTCCGTTATAACATTTATTAAAGACATAATTAGTACCATTAAATATGATTTGAATGAAGATTTATATTTTTTCGTACAATTACATAATTACTTAAATAATGAAGGCTTCACCTTGGAAGGGTTATATAAACTTATTGATGATGAGCCTTTAGAATCTGTAGAAGAGAGAGAAGCTGAAAAAATAGAAGAAATTCAAGAAGATGAATTGGATTTTGAAGAGGAAGGTACTACTATTTTAAATGAATTTGAGGAAGAAGGTACTACTATTCTTGGTTTAGAGGAAGACTACGGAAAAATGGCGACCATTGAGAGAGTAGTTTCTGGAGAGGCTGTGGAGATATACAAGACTGAATTTAAAATAGGTAGAGATAGAAATACCTGTGATTTTTTTGTGGATAACAAGTCTGTAGGAAGACTACATGCAGTGATTACTAAGAGAAATGAACAATACTATCTTTTAGATAACTCATCAAGAAATGGAACTTATTTAAATGATAAGAGGCTAAATAGCATGAGAGAATATATGATAAAAAATGGTGATGAAATTAGATTATCAAATGAAACTCTTATTTTTAAGCTTTATTAATAAAGGAGATTAAATAAATGAATTTTACTGTAGGATATGATACAGATGCAGGTCTTAGAAAAAAAATAAATCAAGATGCACTACTTATAAAGACAGCAAAAAGTCCATATGGAAGATTAGGGCTTTTTATTGTTTGTGACGGAATGGGTGGTCTTTCTTCAGGTGAACTTGCAAGTGCTACTGTTATCAATGAAATGAGTAGATGGTTTGATGAAATTATATCACATATTGATTTTAATACTGTGGATGAAAGTGATCTTTATAAGTTTACTTGTGAGCAAATAATGGATCTGAATAACAAGATTTTTGAATATGGTACTAGGAAAGACGAAAAACTAGGGACAACTCTTACATTGTGTCTTTTTGTTAATGATAAATATTATATTCTTCAAGTTGGTGATAGTAGAGTTTATAAGATAGCGAATACCGTAGAGCAGTTGACAAAGGATCAAACTTTTGTTCAAAGGGAAGTTGACAGAGGAAATATTACTATAGAAGAAGCAGAAAATCATCCAAGAAAAAATGTGTTACTACAATGTGTTGGCGCCCGAAAAGAGGTAGAACCTGTTATGGTAACAGGAAAATTAACAGGTAATGAAGTCTTTTTAATATGCTCAGATGGATTTTATAGAAAGCTTTCTAATAATGAAATTTTAAATGAACTAAGATGGAATAATTTAAATAATTCTGAGCAGATAAAAGGGAAGGTAAGGCAGTTTATAGACTTGGTAAAAAGTAGAGAAGAACGAGATAATATAACAGGTGTAATCATTAAGGTTTCTTAAGATAGAGGAGGTGATATAGTTTGATCAATATTGGTACTGTTATAGATTATAGATATGAAATACTTAAGGAAATCGATAGAGGTGGAATGAGTATAGTATATCTAGCAGCAGATAATAGATTAAATAAATCGGTAGTTCTTAAGGATATTAGAAAAAGTAAAAAGATTAATAATAATATTTTACTAGATTGTTTAAAGGCAGAAGCGGATCTGTTAACTTCATTAGATCATCCAAACCTGCCTAAGATTTATGACATTATAGAGGGAGATAATCACATATATGTTGTTATGGATTATATAGAAGGAGAATCTCTGAAAAAGAAATTTGATAGAGAAAGAATATGTTCTCCAAGTGATGTTGTAGAATGGGGAAAACAGTTAAGTGAAGTTTTAGATTATTTACATACTAGAAAACCTGTACCTATTATTTATAGAGATATGAAGCCTCACAATATAATGTTAACGCCAGAAGGTAAAATAAAGCTTATTGATTTTGGTATTTCAATCACTAAGGACGATCAAGATGGAAAACCCAACTTTGGGACAAGTACCTATGCCGCACCAGAGCAGTTAGCAGGAAAAAGAACTGATGGTAGAACGGATATCTATAGTTTAGGAGTTACTTTATACCAGCTTGTAACAGGGTTAAACTTTAAGACCAACCTGAATTTAAAGCCAATAAGAGAAATTGATCCAACTTATCCAGAAGGACTAGATTACATAATAAATAAGTGTATTAAAGAAAATTCAGAAGATAGATATCAGAAGGCAGAAGAGCTTTTATATGACTTAGAAAATATAGATAAACTTTCAAAGGCTTATAAAACTAAACAGATAAAGAAAATGGCATTATTCTTAGTGAGCTTTGTACTACTTATAGCATCATCAACTATGACAATAGTTGGATATAAGGGATTAAAAAATAATACGTTTAATGATTACAAAAATCTTATAAATGAAGCAAGTGTAAGTTACTTAGATAAAGATTATTCAAAGAGTGTAGAACTTTTAGATAAGGCTATTACAGATGTAGATGGAAGTATGCCTGAAGCTTATGTCAATTTATTAGATGTTTACATAGATATGGGAGATGCTGCTACTGGACTTTCAAAGGTTGAAAGTTATATTAATGAGAAATATGAAAATATAAATAAAGACAGTACGGTATTATTCAAAGTAGCCATGACTTATTTAAACAATAAGAATTATCCTATAGCCCTTAAGTATTTTAAACAGGTTAATGAAAAGAAGATACCTGATGCTAAATATTATGTGACTATAGCAAATAGTATGAGCACAATGAATATCGACTATAATGAATTTCAACATGAGCTAGATGAATTTGAGAGTTATGTAGATTCATTAGCAAATGATGATAAGAAATTAGCAAACTATAAAGCTTTATCTAGTATATATAGTTCTTATAAGGGCCAAATTGAAGATGCTAATGATAAGATTATTGAAATAGTAGAAAAGGCAAATACAACCCTTGAAAATATAGATAATAAGCAGCTAACTCTTAGATATGAAGTTGATTATACACAAAAAATGGCTGAGGCTTATCAAAGTAAAGGAAGTAAATCAGTAGATAAAGAAACAGCTAAGTCCTATTTTGATAATGCACTTAATCTTTATAATGATCTTTTAGATTTAGAAGTTAATAATCAAGAAGAGGTGTTAATAAAGATTGGAGATATTTACACACAAACTGAGGAGTATTCAGCAGCTATTGAACATTTTACTAAGGTTGTAGATAAATATCCTCAAAGTATAAAAGCTTATAGCAAGCTTATCAGTGTTTTATTAGATGTAGAGCAAAAGAAAGAGAGTGGAGCAAGAAATTACGCTGTGGTTAAAGACTATTATGCTAAAGCTTCAAAACTTAATGGAACTAATGATAGTGAAGAGTTTAAAAAGCTAAAAAGAAGAATGATAAATTTGGAGATTATTTAGTACTGGAGGAGAGTTATGAATTATGAAGTTATGTTTTATGTAGGTATGGCTTTAACAATAATATTATTAATTATAACTATAGTAGCTTTCTTTAAGTGCAATGTAGTTGAAATAATTTATGATTTATTAGGAATTAAGAAGGGTAAAAAATCTAATACAACAAAAAAAGACAAGGAATTTGCAGCAAGGGTACAAGTTAAAAAAGTCGATGAAGCAAAGATTCAAACTAAAACTGATTTTGTAGAAAAGCAAGTTACTAAGGAGTATGTAATTGAAAGTTCATTAGAGGATAATGAAGGAACTCAATTACTTGAAGAAGATAAAACAGGTCCTATAGTTAATAATGATGAAACTAGTTTATTAGATGATGAAACTAGTTTATTAGAGGAAGTTGATGATGAAACAAGCCTCCTTGAAGAAGAAACAGGACTTCTTGATGAAGGGGAAACTTCTCTATTAGAAGAGTATGAAGATGGATTTGCAAGAATGTTTACTAAGGAAATAGATATAACCGTAATACATACAGAGATGGTTATTTAAGTGGAAAGCATAGGGGGAATAAAAGTGAGTGTAAAGAGAAGAAATAATTTAATATGGTGTCTAGTGCTTTTTATGGCAGTGTTTGTTGGAGGAATATCGACTATTGTTTACTCAAGTAGTAGTGAAAAAATTGAAATTAGTTTAGGGGATAATAAATGGTCACCGAATTTTACTAATCCAGGTGATGATAAAAACACAGAGACTCTTACTGATACATGGTTTGTAAATACAGTTATAGATAAATTTTTTACTGTAGATTTATCAAATTATTTTAATGAGAAGAATACAGATCTAAAGAAAATGCCATTTGTCATTACGGCTACACTTAATAATAATGATACATTAGAATTAACAGAGGAAAATATAAAAAGTGATGATAAAGGTATTTTCACCATAACACTTCCAGATAAGATAAATGGAAAAAACTTGGGGGATAATGATAATAACATTAAGTTTGATATTAAGTTTAACGGTGAATGGAATATACCAAAAGCTACTAAGACATTTATTGTAACTATAGATAATGTAGCTCCAGAATTTGAATTTAATAACATAGATATAAAGGATAATGAAAAGCCTGTAGATGGGATAATTAAAATAAAAAATGAGGATAAAGATAGAATTAAAGAAGCTCGTATGCTAATTTATGAAGATGAATCACCAAAACCTAAAGAGCTTCCAATTACATTTACAGGAGATAGCTATAATTATAAAAATGATGAACCTGGTAAGTATAAGATAGTTGTAGTTGCTACAGATAAGGCTGGAAATGTTTCTTACAACGGAAAAGACAGCAATGAGAAAAATACAATTGAGTTTACTATACAAAGTAAAGAGAAACCTATTGGAGAACTTTACAAAGGGTTTGGAAATATTGAAGGTGTGGAGCCTTTACGAACTGACATCTTGGAATATATTAATACAAAAGAGCTAACATTACATGGAAAGTGTGGAGGTGCATTTTCTGAAATTTCATATAGTATTAATGGAGATAAATCTGGTAACTTAGTGACTACTAGTGAGAGAAGGCAGAAAATAAAAGAACTTATCAAAAAGGTACCTCTAGATATTACCGACGGTACTTATAATATAAATACAATTGTAATAGATAATCAAGGTAGAAAAATTGAAGATAATTATAATTTATATATAGACACCAAAGATCCTGAAGCTACAGTAACAGGATTAGGTGGAAACACTATTGATGGGGTAACGTATATTAACGCCGAAAAACTTGATTCAACAATAAATATAAGTGATGAAACCTTAGAAAGTTATACATTAACACTTTATAAAGATAATAATAAAATATCTACAGCTTATAGAGATAATAGTAAAGATATAGAAAATGATTCAGAAGCTGATGCAAGTATAAAATTAAATAATGAGGATGACAAATCATCAAGTTTTGCTTTACAAGTAAACGGCGATGGAAATTATTCTATAAATGTAGTATCTACAGATAAAGCTGGAAATAACATAAATAAAGATATTAAATTCGTTAAAGATACTCAAACTCCAAAAGTTAAAGTTAGCGATATAAAACCAGTTTATAGCAATACATCTGAAGGAGAAGGTTATCCAGAACCAGTTGTAGATATTTCTGATGATAACTATGGAACAAGTATAGTAAAAATAAAGAGAAATAATGAAGAAGTAGCATCGGCAACTATCGATGAACTTGGAAATTTTAATAAGGTTGAAAAAGAAGATATATCTGTAGAAAAAGATGAGAAGGATAATAAGTTTAGCTTTAGTGGAATAAAGCAAGATGGAAAATATACTATAGATATATATACAAAAGATAAAGCAGGAAATGAATTTGATACAACTAAGGGAAATCAAGATAAAGAAGTTCAATTTATTATAGATAAAACTGATCCAAGTATAGATATAAAGAATGGCGATTCTGATATACCTGAAAGTGAAGAAACATATTATAAAGAAGCTCAAAATATTAATATTGTTACTAGTGATGATAATCTGGATTTAAATGGAAGTAAAGTAAGTGTAACTAAGGATGGAAAGCCATTTGACAAAGTGCCTGCTTTTAACAGTGTGGATAAAGAAGCAAAAACATCTTATAAATTTGATGAAGATGGCAAGTATGAATTGACAGTAACATCAAAGGATACCGCAGGAAACTCAAGTACTAAAACTGTTAAGTTTGTAATAGATAATATAGATCCAGAAATAAAGTTTGAAGAAACATCAAAATATTCCAAGGTTAAATCAGATATTAAGTTTACGGTAAAAGAAGCTAATTATGAACAAGAAGGAATTTCAGCTGAATGTACAAAAATTATTCATCATGAAGGTTCAAAAGATACTGTTATTTCTAATATACCATTAGATTTTAGTAAAGAAGAAACTAAAGATGGTATAGATACATTTAAGATAGATAATGATAAATTTGATGAAGATGCAACATATGAAATAAAACTTAATATGACAGATTTAGCAGGTCGTAAGGCAGAAGAACAAAAATCTACATTTACTATCGATAAAACAGCTCCAGAAATAGAGATTGCAGGGGTAGATGCTGATAGCCATTATAATACAGATAAAACTGTTAATATTATAACTACTGATGATAATCAAGGAACAAATACAATAGAAGCAACAAAAAATGGAGAAAAGTTTAAAGTAAATGAGTTTAAGGTTGAGGGTGACAAAGCAAGTACATCTTACAACTTTACAGAAGAAGGAACATATGAAATAACAGTAAATTCTGTTGATAAAGCTGGTAATGATCAATCTAAAAATATTACATTTGTAGTGGATAAAACATCTCCAGTAACAAAAATAAGTAGTTCTGCTGATAAATTTACTAATTCAGACAAATCAGTAACAATTGATGTAGCAGATGATTATATAGATACAGCGAAAGTATCAATAAGTTGTACTAAAAAAACTCCTGACGGGGAAAATAATCCATCTTATGATTTTATAATAGATGATAGCACTATAAAGGAAGATGAGAATCATAAAAAATATGCATCTAATACTTATAATTTCGGTGAAGAAGGAGATTATATTTTAACAGTTACTTCTACAGATTTAGCTGGAAATATTCAAAAGGAACCAGAAACAATAGAATTTACAGTAGATAAAAGTGCTCCACAAGTGAGCTTTCAAGGAATAACTGATGGAACACACTACAATGATTCAACAAAGACAGTTAATATTGATGTTAAAGATAAAAATCTAAATACAGACTTGGGTAACAATACGGTAACTGTACTTAAAGATGGAGAAGAGTATAAAAAGGATGATCTTGATTGTAAAGAAAAAGAAGCAACTAAATCTTATGACTTTACAGAAGAAGGAACATATGTATTAAAAGTGAAATCTTCAGATAAAGCTGGTAATATAGCTGAAAATAATGGTGATGGAACATATGATATTACATTTGTTATAGATAGAACAGCCCCAGCAATAAACATAAATGATTATGATAGTTTAAATAATTCATTTAATAATAGAGGTAGAGACGTAACTGTTAGCGTAACAGAAAGGTATTATGATACTGATAATGTTACAGTAAGTTATGAAAAGTTAACACCTGATGGAAATAATGTAACTGTAAATCCTGGATTTGGAGCTAATGGAGTAGGTGAAGTTACAACACAAACTTATTCAGAATTTAATGATGATGCTCAATATACAATGACAATATCAGCTACAGATAAAGCAGGTAATACAGCAAGTAGGGCAGTAGTGTTTACTACAGATAAAACTAATCCATCTGTTTCTATAACAGGGGTAGATTTTGATCAATATTATAATATAGATAAAACAGTAACTCTAAAGAGTACAGATGTTAATGAGCGTGACAATGTTGTTGCAGTAACTAAAAATGGACAAGGTTATAATATAGGCGGTTTTGGACTTTCAGGAAGAGATGCAGAGTTAAGCTATACATTCTCAGAAGAAGGAACTTACGAAATAAACTATACAGCTACAGATAAAGCTGGAAATCCAAGTAGTGCATCAACTAAGTTTACAATAGATAAGACTGCACCTAAGATAACTCCTATGGAGAGTGTTGATGGTACTGAAATTCATGATGGAGCATATATAAATAAGGCATTTACTCCAGTATTTAAGTTAGACAATCAAGAAGATACAATAGAATCAGTTACATTAAATGGCGGAGGAAATTTGGCTGGAGATATTCCTATGGCTTCAGATGAAACTAAGTATGAGTACAAAGTTGTTGCAAGAGATAAGGCAAGCAATGAGACTACATTAAATGTAGGATTCACAGTAGATACAACTAGACCAGAGATAAAAGTTTCAGGAATAATGAGTGGTTTCTTTAATAAAAACCTAACACCTGAATATGAGATAACTGATACAAATTTAGATGCTTCTAGAACTTCAGCATTATTAAATGGAAATCCATTTACATCAGGTACTCAATTAGAAGATCAAGAAAACTATAACTTTAAGTTATCAGCAATTGATTTAGCTAATAACGAAAACAATAACACAATAAGCTTTACTATTGATAAGGATAAACCAGTAATAAGATTTGAAACTCCTATGTCAGGTAAATACTTTACAGAAGATTTTGTTCCTAATTTTATTATTGATGATTTAACTGACTATACTATTATATCTATGACTTTAGATGGTGAGGATTATGAAAAGGGTGACCTTATTACTACAGAAGGAAAGCACGTTTTATTTATAGAAGTGCAAGATAAGGCAGGAAATACTGAAAGCGTAAGTGTTGAATTCATACTTGATAAAACACCACCAAAGTTTATAGTAGACGGTATTGAAGATGGTAAAACATATTATGAAGCAACTTCAGCTTCAGTTAAACTTGATAATCCACAAGATAAAATAAATAGTGTAACTGTTAATGGACAATTAATTGAAAATCATGATACAGATGAATATGGACAAGATGTATATAAACTAGATTTTAATGATATAAAAGATTATGAGGTTGTATTAAATGCAACAG
Organism: Clostridium sp. HBUAS56017; assembly: GCF_007115085.1. NCBI lineage: Bacteria > Bacillati > Bacillota > Clostridia > Eubacteriales > Clostridiaceae > Clostridium > Clostridium sp. HBUAS56017. The sequence continues at coordinate 29,595 of NZ_SULK01000010.1, forward strand.
ATGAAGCAGGAAATAAGACAGAAGAAAAGATTAACTTCAAGGTAGCAGATAAAACAATTATTACATCTATATATACAAATAAATTAATATTATATCCATTAGTAGGAGGTTCAGTAGCAGCAGTTGCTGGTGTTGGAACTGTATTATTTAGAAGAAGATTAAAGTTAAAAATAAAATAGATAGTTAAATTAAAAAAACAGTAGTTATTTATAAAATAATTGCTGTTTTTTTAGTTACATTTTAAGCTAAGAAAATAAAAAGTTTATTATATTTTACGGAATATTATTGAATATAGGTAAGAATATGATTACACTAATAGAAAGGATAGACAAAATTGAGATAATAAGGAGAAAACAATGAAAAGAAAAGTTTTGAATATTATAAAACATATAAATACAACAAAAGGTAGAATTATTTTAGGAAGCGTTATGGGAATAATTATTATAGGAGGCGGGTTTACAGCGTATGCTATTAATGCATCTAAAGCGAGGGAAGAGCCTAAGAGTGAACAAATTCAAGATGAAGAAGTAGCAGATACAAGTAAGGCAGAGGAACCTTCTAAACAAGAAGAACCAGCTAAACAAGAGATAAAAGAAGAAATGCCTAAGACAGAAGTCGCTGGAGATAGCAAAAAGCAGGTTGCTAGTGATAATAACAATAAAAAAAATTTAAATTCTAGTAATAAACCAAAGGAAGCTCCAAAACCTCGAGGCCCAATAACATATAAGAGTACAGGACTTCATATAGCTTTTGATATGCCAAGGAGTTGGGAGAATAATTATGTTATAAAGGATAATGGTAAAGAGATAAGAGTCTATATGAAGCATGAACAGAATGATATAGGGGCTGGTTATTTATTTACAATAACTAGCGATATTCATGATTATAATAATGGAATGGATCTTGATAGTATAGGCGGAGAAAAGAAAAAGAACATAAATGGAAAGCAATATCTTGTGGGTGGACCATTGGACTTTAGAATGGATGATAATGATCCTAGAGTAAAAACATATAAATCTATGGTTCGAGAATGTAGTGGAGTATTAAAAACTTTAAGAGCTGCATAATTAAATAGCTTATAATTAATGATTTGTTATATGAGGATCAGAAAAGGAAAATTTTCTGATTCTCATATAACAATTTTTAAAATTCTTCTAATAATGCAAATTTTTTTATCATTTTTCCAACACCAGAATTTAAGTTAGTGTCAGTTATATAATCAGCTTCAGCTTTAAGTATATCGGCTGCATTTCCCATGGCAACACCAAGACCTGCATATCTTATCATAGATAGATCATTTTCATTATCACCTACACATATGATTTCCTCTCTTTTTATACCTAATATTTCACTTAGTCTCTTAACAGCATCTCCTTTAGAAGATCCTTTTTTCATAATTTCAAAGTTATTACTGCCAGAGCTAACTACCTCAAATTTACCAAGGGATTTAAGCTCTTCTTTAACTTTAAATAAGTTTTCTTTTTTTCTTTCATCGTTTTCTACGGCGATGCCTTTTAATATTTCACCATCAAATTCTTCAAGTACAGGTAAAAGATCTTCTTTTACTACAAATTTTATTTTATCCTCTTTAGCAAGGGTTTTATTATTTTGAATATATGGATGATCTTTGTTAATTTCAGAAGAAGATATGGCTGTATCAGCTGTATAAAAAATGCAGGATAAGCTATTCTTTTTAATTACTTCATATATATGCTTAACTTCATCTAAGGAAAAAGTACATTTATATATGAAGTCTTTTTTTGCTTTTTCTCTAATATAAGTTCCATTTGATGCTATGATTGGACCATCGATTCCAAGAAGGTCATAGTAACATTTTGCAGATGCAAATAGCCTGCCTGTAGTAACTGCTATTGTAATACCTTTATTGTGGGCTTCTATTATGGCAGATTTATTTTCATTGCTAAGGATATGATTGTTATCAAGAAGAGTTCCATCCATATCAATGCATATAAGTTTATATTTCATTAAATTTTCCTCCGTAGTTTAGATATATAGTATTGTTTGTATTAAAAAATATATTTCCAGAAATTCTGTAAGAATTTCATCAACAATTCTAAAATTAAGAACACAGTAATGATTTTATCACTAAGAAATATATAAGTAAATATTACAAAAACATTATGAATGTATGAATTTGTGGTAATAAAAATGAAAAAAGCTATGGATATTGGTATAATTAGTAGAATGTAAGTTTAAATTGAGTAAGGAGAGAGAGATGTATAAAAAAATTAGTTTGATTTTATGTATACTATGGATGGGATTTATATTTTACAATTCTAGTCAAGATGGAACTCAGTCTAATGGGCTAAGTTATAAGATTATTGATAGAATTATAACTATACATGAAAAGGCAAAAGAGTATAGTGGTAATCACTTAGTTTTTGCAGGTGGGAATGTATCAAATGCTGCTAATAATGAAAGGGTATCATTAAATCTTGAAATTAGAAAGGTAGCACATGCATTTGAATTTTTTGTACTAGCCATCTTATTAGCTAATGCTTTTTTTGCGTATAATATAAAAGGAAAGAAGGCTATTATTTATATTTTATTTATTGTTCTTTTTTATGCTGTTACAGATGAATACCATCAGCTATATGTAAAAGGAAGAAATTCAAATGTTAGAGATGTATGTATAGATTTTTTTGGTGGAGTAATAGGTATGACTTTATTTTACATAGGATATTATTCTAAGAAGTCAAAAAAGTTTTATAAGAGGAAGAAAAAGAGCTAAAAGATAATAATTACATTTGTATTAATATAATTGACAATATAAAAGATTAATAATAGTATTAAATAGAATGATAAATTGGTATAATTGTATGTATGTAAAAAAGGCATATACAATGAAATAGTTAAAAAAGTTAGGAGATCGAGAAATGGGAAACTTTAATTTCATTAAGACAAAGATTAAAGATTTATACATTATAGAACCTAAAGTATTTGGTGATAATAGAGGATACTTTATGGAAACCTATAATAAAGAACACTTTGATGAAGCTGGTTTAACAATGACTTTCGTACAAGATAATGAATCAAAGTCAAGTAAGGGAGTTTTAAGAGGACTTCACTTTCAAACACAACATACACAAGGAAAACTTGTAAGGGTTACTAAGGGAAGTGTGTTTGATGTTGCAGTAGATTTAAGAAAGGGTTCTCCAACTTATGGACAGTGGGAAGGCGTTGTTTTAACAGATGAAAACAAGAAGCAATTCTATGTTCCAGAAGGATTTGCACATGGATTTTTAGTTTTATCTGATGAAGCTATTTTTAATTATAAATGTACAGATTTCTATGCTCCAGAATATGATGGAGGGGTTTTATGGAATGACCCTGATATAGGAGTAGAGTGGCCATTAGAAGGTATAGAAAATATATTGTTATCTGAGAAAGATAAAGTACAAAAGAAATTTAAGGAATTAGATGTTCCATTTGAATATAAAGGAGAGTAATTTTTATGAAAACTTATTTAGTGACAGGCGGAGCTGGCTTCATAGGCTCAAACTTTGTATTATACATGTTAAACAAATATAATGATGTTAAGATAGTAAACTTAGATGCATTAACTTATGCAGGAAATTTAGAAAATCTTAAAGAAGTTGAAAACAATTCTAATCATGTATTTGTACAAGGAGATATTTGTGATCAAGAATTAGTAACTAAATTATTTGATGATTACAAATTTGACTATGTAGTAAACTTTGCTGCTGAATCACATGTTGATAGAAGTATAAGAGAACCAGAAGTGTTTGCAAAGACAAATGTAATGGGAACTGTAAATTTATTAAACTGTGCTAAGAATGCTTGGTATACTGAAGAAAATGGATGGTTAGACGGAGTTAAATATCTTCAAGTATCAACTGATGAAGTTTATGGTTCTCTTGGAGATACTGGGTACTTTATGGAAACTACTCCATTAGATCCACATAGTCCATATTCAGCTAGTAAGGCTGGAGCAGACTTTATGGTTAAGGCTTATGGAGATACTTTCAAAATGCCAATAAACATAACAAGATGTTCAAATAACTATGGACCTTATCAATTCCCAGAAAAGTTAATACCATTATTAATTAACAACTGCTTACAACATAAAGATTTACCTATATACGGTGATGGATTAAACGTAAGAGATTGGTTATATGTTGAAGATCACTGTAAAGCTATAGACATGGTTGTAAGACAAGGAGTTCTAGGTGAAGTTTACAATGTAGGTGGACATAACGAAAGAACTAATTTACAAATAGTTAAGAAAGTTATTTCATATATTGGTGAAAATGTAGATAAAGAAGTAACAGAAAACTTAATGAAGTTTGTTGAAGATAGAAAAGGACATGACAGAAGATACGGTATAGCACCAGATAAGATAAAAGCAGACTTAGGATGGTATCCTGAAACTACATTTGAAGTTGGAATAGAAAAGACTATAAAATGGTACTTAGATAATAAAGAATGGATGAACAATGTAACATCAGGAGATTATCAAAAGTATTATTCTAAAATGTATAAATAATATTAAGTAATTTTAAAATGTTATGACTGTGGGGTAGATTAATGCAACACAGCCATAACATTTTATAAAGATATAGGAGAAGTTAATGCATGGGTGTTTCAGTAGTAATTCCAAATTATAATGGAGAAAAGTACTTAAAAGCTTGTTTAGAAAGCTTGATGGAACAGACTTTGAAACCTGAAGAAATAATAATTGTTGATAACAATTCTAAGGATGGTAGTATTGAATATATTAAAAATAACTTTAATGATAAAGTGACTTTAATATGTTTAGAAGATAATTACGGCTTTAGTAAAGCTGTTAATGAAGGTATAAAGAAAAGTGAAAGTGAATTTGTAGCTCTATTAAATAATGACACTGAGTTACATAAGGATTGGTTAAAAGAGCTATATAATTGTATGAAAAGTGATAAGCAAATTTTTTCCTGTTGTAGTAAAATGCTTAGATTTGACAACAGAGAAATAATTGATGATGCTGGTGATGAATATACTTTATTTGGATGGGGATCTAAAATTGGCGATGGAAAACTAAGTAGTGATTATGAAGAATCAAGAGAAGTTTTTTCATCATGTGCAGGAGCAGCAATCTATAGAAGTAGTATTTTAGAAGAAATAGGCCTTTTTGATGAAAATTTTTTTGCCTATTTAGAGGATATGGATATATCCTATAGAGCAAGGGTTTATGGATATAAGAATTATTTTTCAGCAAAAGCTAAAATTTATCATATAGGAAGTGCTACTAGTGGAAGTAAACATAACTCTTTTAAAGTGAAGCTTGCAGCGAGAAATAATATATATCTTATTTATAAGAATATGCCAAACTCACAAATAGTTTTGAATTTTATATTTATATTTGCTGGAGTAGTTATAAAATGGATTTATTTTATAATGAAGGGGTTAGGCAGGTATTATATAAGTGGAGTTTTAGAAGGGTTGAAAACAAAATCGAAAATTCATAGGTTAAGTATGAAAAATAACCTATATAATTATATACAAATACAAAAGATGTTATTTAAAAATACAATAAACCTTTTAAAGAGAGGGTAAAATATGATTAAGCAAAATCAAAAGCTAGTAAATAATGCAATGGTACTTATTGACGCATTAGTTATAATTATTTCATTTTTATTTACTTGGTATATAAGGATTCATAGTGGAATTTTAGAGGTAGAAGGTGGAGTGCGTCCATTTAAAGACTATTTAATTCCTGTTCTTATAATGACTCCGATATATTTAATAATATATAATGTTAGAAGGCTTTATAATACAGAAAGAGTAGTTTTTTTAAGCAAAGAAATAGTAAATGTTATTGTTGCTAATATTTTGGGTATATTGGTATTTACAGGATTGTTTTTCTTCACGAAACAAATTGACTATTCAAGATCGGTTCTTATTATATTTTTAGTAGTTTGTACAATTTTTACAACCTTAGAAAGAGTTTTTGTAAGAGTACTTATGAGGCGGGTAAGAAAAAGTGGTTACAATACTAAATATACAGTATTTGTTGGATTTAGTGATGGAACTAAAAAGTTTAATAAACTTATAAGAGATAATAAGCACTGGGGATATAATGTTTTAGGCATTTTTGAAGATTTCGAAGTGGATTACAAAGATGTTGAATATTTAGGTGAATTATCTGAATTAGATAATTATTTAAGCAAAAATAGAGATGTTGATGAAATAATCATCACATTAGAGATGAAAGACTACGATAAGTTGAAGAAGATAATAGCTACTTGTGAAAAGCTTGGAGTTAGAGCTCAAATTATACCAAGTTATTATAAGTATTTGCCTGCAAAACCTTATGTAGAAGAAATAGGTGGAGTTCCACTAATTAATATGAGATATATACCTTTAGATAATATATTAAATAAGGCTATTAAAAGAGCTATAGATATAATTGGATCATCTATTGCGCTTATTCTTTTTTCACCAATCATGTTGATTGTTGCTACACTTGTAAAAACTACATCGAAAGGACCACTTATTTTCAAGCAAGAGAGAGTTGGACTTAATAGGAAACCTTTTGTAATGTATAAGTTTAGAAGCATGAGAGAACAAGATCCAGAAGAAGAGAAGCAGGATTGGACTGTTAAAAATGATCCTAGAAAGACTAAAATAGGTACATTTATAAGAAAGACAAGTATAGATGAATTGCCACAATTTTTTAATGTTCTTAAAGGTGATATGAGTTTAATAGGACCAAGACCTGAAAGACCATTTTATGTTGAAAAGTTTAAGGATGAGATACCAAAGTACATGGTAAAGCATCAGGTTAGACCTGGAATAACTGGATGGGCACAGGTTAATGGGTGGAGAGGGGATACCTCCATCGAGAAGAGAATTGAATGTGATATTTATTATATAGAAAATTGGAGTCTAACTTTGGATATTAAGATTGTATTTTTAACAGTGTTTAAAGGTTTTGTAAATACTAATGCGTATTAGAATAAAGGAGATAAGTTTATGAAAAACGGCAAAAAAAGATTTGTAGTTTTATTCGCTATATGTGCGATTACTACTTTGCTATTTTTAGTATTTAATAAGTTTTATAATGATCAACCTAAGATGATTAATTTAAGTATGGAAGTTATGTCTGAAGAAACAGATCAGTATGTGGTATATTATGATTTAGCTGGAGATAAGAATTGGTTAGAAGACCATTCAGATAAAGAATCTTATAAAAAAGTAAATGATTATGAAAAATTAAGTTTTAGTATTCCTGGAAATGCTAAAAACATTCGTATAGATTTTGGTAATAAGAAAACAGAGATTAAAATGAAAAATCTTTTGATAAGTAATAGTAAAAGCATACAAATTGGTAAAAGTGAGTTAGATAAATATACTTACTCAGAAAATAATTTAAATATGGAATTTGAAGATAATGATAAGGATGCTATTATAAACACAAATGGAGAAGATCCATATATCATTATAAATAATGTGTCTGAATCCTTTAATAGCATTGAGGATAGGCCAAATTATATAACATATGTTTTGTTAGCTGTAGCAGTAATTTTAGGTGCAGTAACAGGTAATGCATTAAAAGAAACTAAAAATGTTATTAAGTATTTAAAAGATTCTGTGAGCAATAAAAAATTGATTACAAGCCTTGCAAAAAATGATTTTAAGCAAAAGTATGCAACTTCATACTTAGGTATAGTTTGGGGATTTATCCATCCGTTAATATCCATACTAGTGTATTGGTTTGTATTCCAAGTTGCACTTGGTCAAGGAGCAGTACATGGTAAACCATATATACTTTGGTTCGCAGCAGGTATAATACCTTGGTTTTTCTTCTCAGAAGCTTTATCAGGTTGTACTAATGTATTTTTAGAATATACTTATTTAGTTAAGAAAGTTGTATTTAAAATAGAAACATTACCAGTAATTAAAATTATATCTCTATTATTTGTGCATGTGTTTTTTATAATGTGTATATTTGCAATTAGTATAGGAAATGGATTTTATCCAGGATTAAGTAGCTTACAGTTTATATATTACTCAGCAAGTATGGTAGTTTTAGTATTTTGTGTAACAACATTTACATCAGCTGTAGTATTATTCTTTAGAGATTTAGGACAATTGATTGCAATTGTTATAAACGTTGGATTTTGGGCAACTCCAATAGGGTGGAATATAAGTATGTTATCATCACATCCAATAATAATAAAAATATTTAAATTGAATCCTATGTTTTATATAGTAAATGGATATAGAGATGCTTTCGTAGAGAATATATTCTTTTGGCAAAGACCATATAACACATTATATTTTTGGAGTTTTTGTTTAATAACATTATTAATTGGAGTAAAAGTATTTAATAAGTTAAGACCACATTTTTCAGATGTGATTTAGAGAGGGATATACTATGAGTGTAATGATAAGTGTAAAAAACTTAGTTAAAAAATATAATATATATGAAAAACCAATAGATAGATTAAAGGAAAGTTTATCACCAAGTAAAAAGGTTTATCACAAAGAGTTTAGTGCATTAAATGGAATAAGCTTTGAAGTTTTAAAAGGTGATGCTATTGGGATTTTGGGTAAAAATGGTTCGGGAAAATCCACACTTTTAAAGATGATTACGGGAGTATTAACACCAACTTCTGGAGAAATAGAGGTTAATGGTAAAATTGCTGCTATTTTAGAATTAGGTACTGGATTTAACCCAGAATATACAGGAATAGAAAATATATATCTAAATGGAACCATGATGGGATATACAAGGGAAGAGATGCAGTCAAGAGTTCAAAATGTAATAGATTTTGCTGATATAGGTGAATTTATTAACCAGCCAGTTAGAATATATTCTAGTGGTATGTTTGCCAGACTAGCATTTGCGGTAGCTATAAATGTTAATCCAGATATTTTGATAGTAGATGAGGCTTTAGCAGTTGGAGATACTAGATTTCAAATAAAATGTATAAATAAAATGAAAGAATTAAAGGATAATGGAACTACAATTCTTTTCGTTTCGCATGCAACTGAACAAGTAAAAAGGTTTTGTAACAAAGCTATTTGGATAAAAGATGGGAAGATAATGGAGAGTGGAGGTTCCAGTGAAGTTGGAGATATATATGAAGACTTCATGAAGTATGGAGAAGCAGATAATAAACAAGATGTTAGATTAAGTGGGAATAATAAAGAGGAAGTATCCTTAGAAGAAACTAAAGTTGAAGATGAAATAACAGTCGAATCTGAGTTTAGAATACCCAATAATCCAGATGTATTAGCATCTATAATGAAAGTAAAACTTAACACTACAAAATTAAAAACTTTTGATGAGTTAACAGTAGAGGTAACTTATGATATTTATAGAGAACAAATTGAAGGCTTTTTATTAGGTGTAGCACTTAGAACTCCAGATGGAGAGTATATATTTGGACCAAATACATATCTGGAAAAGGTAAAGGTACCTGATGAGTTGGGTAGACATAAAGTGATATATAGGATTCCTAGTATGACATTGCTTGCAGGACATTATCTTGTAGATGTAGGTATATTTACTAATGAAGGTATAGTCGGTTTAGATTATAAACAGCAAGTATGCGAATTTATGGTTGCGAATAAGTATATATCAGAAGGGAAACTCTATATTAATCATGAATGGGAGGTTGTTGAATGATAGACATAATCTTTGATCAGTATCAGCGATATAGAAATGCTGAGATAATTGTAAATTCAATAAGAAAAAATAATGAAACTTTTAAAATATTAGAAGTAGGAGCCAACGAACATAAAAATTTAGAGAAATTTTTACCAAATGATGTTGTGACATACTTAGATATAAGTTTGCCAGAGGAACTTTTGCATGATCCTAAATATATTTTAGGTGATGCAACAAACATGGATTTTGAAGATGAAGAATATGATATAGTTATAGCTTTAGATGTGTTTGAACATATACCAGTAGATAGACGAGAAGCTTTTGTAAATGAGCTTCATAGAGTTTCAAGCAAGATAGCCATAATATCAGCTCCATTTAATAAATTGAAAGTTACATTTGCAGAAGAGCGAGCAAACGCTTATTATAAGTCAATAATTGGATTGGACCATCATTGGTTATATGAACATATAAACAATGGGTTACCAAGTTTAGCAGAGCTAGAGAGTAATTTAAAGAAAAATAATGTTAAATATAGTTCATTTTCACATGGAGATTTATGTGTTTGGGAAAAGCTTACCAATGTGCAATCTCTACTTCAACTAGATAATGAGTTAGAAAAATATGTGATTGAAATTAATAAGTATTATAATAGCTTTGTTTTTGATAAAGATTATGTTGAAGATGGATATAGAGAGTTTGTAATATTAGAAAAAGATAGAATGTTTAAACATGAGTTTAAATGCGGTAATGATACTAAAGAATTAGATTCATTATTGGATAACTTATATAAATTATTCAATATAAGAATGTCAATGGGATTAGTAAATCCAATACTTCCAGGGAGAGGGGATAATGTTATAAAGCTATATATTGACTATGGTAATGGATATAGTGAAACAGAAACCCTATATAAAAATATAGAATTATCTAATTTAAATAGAGTAAAATTTGATGAGTTTAAAGATAAAAATATAAAATCAATTAGGATTGATCCTACAGAAAGTCAAGGGAAATTTATATTTAGAGATTTAATTGTAAAAAATAAGGATAATGATATTATTCAGAATGTAAATGTAGTTACAAATGCATTTTTTAAAGATGGTGATATGTATATATTCTTAAATAAAGATCCTCAGTTAATAGTTAATTTTGAAGAGGGATTAGTGAATAGTATAGAATTTGCAATTCAGAAGATAAATGATTATAGTAGTGAAGATCAAATTTTATATGGAACTATAATGAAGAAATTTGAAGAAGTAGAGCAAATGGAAATTTCAAATGCAGAACTTATTAAGGTTTCAACAGAGGGATTTTTAAAAAAAGTAAAAAAAAAGATGAGTAAGTAACTATAAAATATTGGGAAGGTGACTTTTGTGGCTAATTTAGACTATTGTATTGATAGAGTAAAGGTAAGAGATGGTGAGGTATATGTTGATGGATGGGCTTATTGTGAAAAGCTTAGGTCTGTAGTAGAGATTGATATTCCAGGAGTTGAATTTGAAAGAGATCTTGTTAGAAGAGATGATTTATATCGTAAATATGAAGAACAGGAAGAAGCTATAGAGGCAGGATTCCAACTTAAGTTTAACTATCAAAATAAAATAACACTTATATTAAAAGTAGGAGATAATGTTGAAAAGGTGGAATTGAATATTAAAGAAATGTCTTCAGAGCCAAATCAAAATCCATCAAAATTATTAAAAGCTATAAAGATGGTTAACTTAGGTAATATGAAAAAAGGATTAAGAGAAGTAAAAAATAATGGTGTTACAAGTACTTATCATAAAATGAAATCAAAATTAAGGTCAAGTGTAATATTAGAGATAAATTATGATAAGTGGTTTAGAGAATCATGTCCAACAGAAGAGGAATTTGAACTTCAAAGAAATGAGAAGTTTGAATATACTCCATTAATCAGTATAGTAGTACCAACTTATAATACTAAACCGGTATTTTTAAAAGCAATGGTAGAATCGGTTCAAAAGCAGACATATTCAAATTGGGAGCTTTGTATAGCTGATGGAGCAAGTACTAATGAAGAGACCTTAGAAATGCTAAGAAATTATGAGAAGGAAGATAAAAGAATTAAAGTTAAATATTTAAAAGAGAACTACATGATATCAGGGAATACTAATGAAGGATTATCATTAGTTTCGGGAGAATATGTAGCTTTATTAGATCATGATGATTTATTAACTTATGATGCTCTATATGAGTATATAAAGGTATTGAATGAAGATAGAACAGTTGATTTTATGTATTCAGATGAAGATAAAATTGATGAAAAAGAATTAGAATTTTTTGGTCCACATTTTAAACAGGATTGGGCTCCAGATACTTTAAGAAGTTATAATTACATAACACATTTTTCGGTTTTCTCTAAAGAACTTTTAGATAAGGCTGGAAACTTCCGCAGTGAGTTTGATGGAAGTCAAGATTTTGATATGATTTTAAGATTAACTGAGAAGGCTAATAAAGTAGTTCATATACCTAAAATGTTATATCATTGGAGAGTACATAATGGATCAACAGCAGCTGGTATTGATGTAAAACCTTATGCAATTGAAGCTGGTAGAAGATCCATTGAAGAACATTTAAAGAGAATGGGTATAAAGGGAACTGTGAAAAGAGGAAACTTTAGTGGTTGCTATAAGGTAGAATATGATATAGAAAATGATCCGAAGATATCAATTATAATACCAAACAAGGATGAAGTTAGCACATTGAAAAAGTGTATTTCTTCTATAATTAAGAAATCTACTTATAGTAATTTTGAAATTATTGTTGTAGAAAATAATAGTACAGAAAATTCTACATTTAAATATTATGATGAACTTTCCAAGATGGACAAAGTTAAGGTAATTAAATGGGAAGGAGAATTTAATTATTCAGCAATCAATAATTTTGGAGCTGCTAATTGTGATGGGCAATATATATTATTGTTAAATAATGATACTGAAGTTATAAAAGAAAAGTGGTTGGAAGAATTAGTAATGCATGCTCAAAGACCGGAAGTAGGAATAGTTGGTGGTAAGTTATATTATCCAGATGATACTATACAACATGCAGGTATAGTAGTAGGAGTTAATGGTGTTGCTGATCATATAGGTAAAGGCTTTGGAAGATATGAAAATGGACATATGGGAAGATTGCTTATTAAACAAAATGTTAGTGCAGTAACAGGTGCATGTCTTATGATAAGAAGAGATGTATTTGAAGAAGTTCAAGGATTGACTGAAGATTTTGCAGTGGCATTTAATGATATCGACTTATGTTTAAAGGTAAGAGAAAAAGGATATTTAATAATTTTTAATCCATATGCTGAATTATACCATTATGAATCAAAATCAAGAGGTGCAGAGGATACTCCAGAGAAGGCTGCTAGATTTAATAAAGAAATTGATATGTTCTATACAAAATGGGGAAAAGATATAGTAGATCCTTATTATAATATTAATTTTTCACGTAAACTTGCAAATTACAGTTTGAATGAAGAGAAATAGCTATGAATATATCAATAATTTGTCCAATTTATAATGGTGAAGATTATATTGAAGCATTAAACGAAAGTTTAATGCTTCAAGAAAGTGTAGATATATTTGAGATAAGATATATATTAACTAAATCAAAAGATAATAGTGAAAAGATATTAAAAAATATATCTGCAAAATATAAAGTAATAGAGCCAAATGAATTTTCTCATAGCTTAACAAGAGAAAAAGAAGTATATGAAGCTAAAGGAGATATTATAGTATTTATAACACAAGATATCATAATCGATGACAGAAGATGGTTATATCATTTAACTAAGGATATAGTATCAGGTTTATGTGATGCATCTTATTCAAGACAAATTTGTGAGAATAATACTATAGAAAGATATACAAGAATGAAAAATTATTCTGATGAAAGTAGAATAGTTTCTAAAGATGATTTAAATAGGTTAGGGATAATGACTTATTTCTATTCTGATGCAGCCTCAGCAATTAAAAAAGATGTTTTTGTAGAACTAAATGGATATGATGAAAAAAATCTTTTAACTAATGAGGATATGTATATAGCTTATAAGTTAATAAATAGTGGATATAAAATTAAATATTGTTCAGATGCTAAAGTTATACATTCACATAAATATACATATAAGGCTCTTTTTAAAAGATATTTTGATCAAGGTGTATTTTTAAAGCAATATAAATGTATTGCAGATGCAGGTGCTGGAAGTGGAGCTTTAAGCTTAGTAAAATTTGTAGCTGTGAATTCAATAAAAGAAAAAAATTTTAGAGCATTCTTTGATATAATTCCTAATTTTGGAGTTAGATTTATTGCTAATAAGCTTGGAAGTAATTATGAGAAACTTAGCAAAAGGATGATATTAAAATTTACTGCAAGCACTAATTATTGGAGAAAATAAATGTTTCGGAAATCGCATTCATTTATGTAAATATAAAAAGTTAGAGGTGTATAATGGGAGAAAAACTTAAATATTACATAAAATTATTAATTCCATTGTTAATTTTGGTTGTTTTGAACTTTTATGTAATGGAGGGTAAAAGAGCTATTATTACAGCATTAGTAATAGTAGCGTTATATATTTTTATTTTGTTTATAACTGAGAGAAAAAACAATATTATAAATATTGATAATATACATAGAAAAAGGTATCATATAGCAATTATGCTTTTTGTAGTATTAGTAGCTTTTAAATTTCATGGCTCTTCAATTCAATATTGGGATAATTACTATCGAGATTATGGAGATAATTATACCAAGACTATATTTTGGGGAGAACCAAGAAGTATTAGATCTGATGAATGGTTATCTCAAACCCCAATGTATATGGCCCAAGCAAGCCAAGAAGGTGGACTTGAAAGATATAATACAAATATAAATCCAGATGGGCAAGATATGGTGATGGCATATTCTACACCTGTAGCTGATCTTACTATGATAGGAAATCCAGTTAATTGGGGATACTTATTTTTAGATCAAGAAAGAGCATTTTCATGGTATTGGAATTTTAAAGCTATAGCATTATTTTTATTATCATATGAAATGGCATTAATATTATCTAAGAGAAGTAAAAATATAGCTCTATTTGGTGCTGCGTTAATATCTTATGCAGCAGCTTCACAGTGGTGGTTTAGTACTGTTATACCAAATTTAGTTATGTATTCACAAGCTTGTATAGTTGTAACTTATTACTATTTTAGGGTTAAAAGTAACAGTATAAAGAGTAAAATAGCTTTGGCTACTATATTTGCTATTTCAGGGATTGGATATATATTAAATTTATATCCAGCAATTCAAGTGCCTTTAGGATATTTGACTGCCATCTTATTCTTGTATTTAGCATTTAAGAACAGAGATAAAATTAAGAAAAAGGATATAATTATATTTAGTACTTCAATTGTTGCAATATTAGGAGTAATAGGATATTTCCTTATAACTGCCAAGGATTCTATTCAGGCAATATCTAATACAGTTTATCCTGGTGCAAGGTTTGAAATAGGCGGAAACTATGACTTAAAGCTTATAAGTAATTATATATTTGATTGGTTACTTCCATATAGAGAAATTAAGTTTTCAAATGCATCAGAATTAAGTGGATTTGTAAGCTTGCTTCCATTAATAATTATTCTATTTTTCTTTAAGAAGAAAGAAGATGAAGATAAAATATTAATAAATGTCCTATTTGTATATATGTTAATAATGCTTTCATTCTTGCTAGTTAGTTATCCAAGGATAATAGCTAAAGTAACATTATTTTCATACAGCACCACTAATAGGATGATGGTGATTATGGGGCTAGCATGTAACTATTTGTTATTCATGTTGCTTCCAAGATTAAAAGAAGGAATAACTAAACTTCGTGTAGCTATTCCAGTTACAATTATAACTATTTTTATTATATTTATTCCTCATTATCACACTATATCTCATGATTATTTAAGAAGATCAGGTGCTATTATTGCAATATTAATTTTTAGTACTTTGATATATTTAATTGCTAGAAGAGATATAAAAAGATTAGTTCCATATGGAGTGATTTTGATGTTAATTACAGGGTTCACTGTTAATCCAATAGCTAGAACTCTAGCACCGATATTACAAAAAGAAGTGAGTAAGGCTGTAACAAGCATTAATAAAGAGTCACCTGGTAAATGGGTAGCTATAGGTGAGCGTAGCCGTTTTGGTGGACAGTTCCTTTTTGCCAATGGAGTTGAAACATATAATGGAGTTAAATATTATCCTAATTTAGATATGTGGCATGCTTTAGATGAAGAGAGAAAATATGAAGATGTTTATAATAGGTTTGAACATACTATAGTTAATTTGACTGAAGATGAGACAAAATTTATATTACTTCAACCAGATTGTATTGAAGTTAGGATAAACATAAATAGTTTTGATAAAACAGGCGTAAAATATGTAATGAGTAGTGAAAACTTAGATTTTTATAATAAAAATGGAAAACAATTATTTAAACAATTATACTATAACGAAACTGATCATACTTATATTTATGAATATATAAAAGAATAGATATTTATAAATTTAGCAACATCATTATCATATAAAAGTAAGAATAAATGTGATATAATTTTTTTATGTTTTATTTCGTAAAACAATTACATTTATATATACAAATAAGAAAAAGAGGGTGACGTATTTGAAAGGTATTATATTAGCCGGGGGATCAGGAACTAGATTATATCCTGTTACTAAAGCTATGTCAAAACAGATGGTTCCAATTTATGATAAGCCAATGATTTATTATCCTATGTCAGTATTAATGTTAGCTGGAATTAGAGATATATTAATCATATCTACACCAAGAGATATAGTAAACTTTAAAGAATTGTTTAGAGATGGTAGTGATTTAGGGTTAAATATAGAATATGCTATACAAGAAAAACCAAATGGATTAGCTGAAGCATTTATTATTGGAGAAAAATTTATAGGTAATGATTCTGTAGCTATGATATTAGGGGACAATATATTCTATGGACAAAGTTTTTCAGCAACATTGAAAAAAGCTTCAGATCTAGAAAAGGGAGCATATGTATTTGGTTACTATGTTCAAAATCCAAAGGCTTTTGGAGTTGTTGAGTTTGATGAAGATGGTAAGGTTGTATCATTAGAAGAAAAGCCAGAACAACCAAAATCAAAATATGCTGTTCCAGGACTATATTTCTATGATAATACAGTTGTTGAAAAGGCTAAAAAGTTGAAGCCATCAGATAGAGGCGAATTAGAAATAACAGATTTAAACAAAGTTTATATGGAAGAAGAAACTTTGAAGGTTCAACTTCTTGGAAGAGGTATGGCATGGCTTGATACCGGTACACATGCATCAATGCTTCAAGCTTCAAATTTTGTTGAAGCAGTGCAAAATACTCAAGGAACTTATATAGCGTGTTTAGAGGAAATTGCATATAGACAAGGTTGGATTAATGCTGATAAAGTAAGAGAATTGGCTAAGCCTTTATTAAAGACAGGATATGGAACATATTTAGTTGATGTGGTTGAAGAGCTGGAAAGAAAAAATAAATAGGATTGTAAGGTGATTATACAGTGAAAATAGTAATTACAGGTGGAAAAGGACAGTTAGCAAATGAATTTAAAACAATTCTAACAACAGGGGAAGCTGAGATTGCTAAATGTCCAATTGATATTGCAAAATGTGAAACTATATATGTTGATGTAGATGAATTGGATATTACAGATTTAGATAAAGTAAATGAATTTACATTAAGGGAAAAACCAGATGTTATCATCAATTGTGCAGCTTTTACAAATGTTGATGGATGTGAAAGTAATAAAGATGCTGCATTTAAAGTAAATGCTTTAGGAGCTAGAAATTTAGCTATAGCAGCAGAAAAAGTAGGAGCAAAACTTGTTCATGTATCTACAGATTATGTATTTTCAGGAGTTGGAAGTGTTCCATTAGCTGAATGCGAACAAACTAGTCCTGTTAGTGCTTATGGAACTACGAAGCTTATGGGAGAAAATTATGTAAGAGAGTTTTGCTCAAAGTATTATATAGTAAGAACTGCATGGTTGTATGGATATGTAGGTAAGAATTTTGTTTATACAATGATAAATTTAGGTAAAACTAAAGAAGCTATAAAGGTTGTAAATGATCAAAGAGGAAATCCAACAAATGCTAATGATTTAGCTTATCATATTCTTAAGTTGATAAAGACTGAAGAATATGGAGTATATCATTGTACAGGTGAGGGAGAATGTAGTTGGTATGATTTTGCAAGCAAAATTATAGGACTTTCAGGAGAAAACTGTAAGGTAGGGCCAACTACTTCAGAGGAATATGCAAAGGAATATCCGAATTCTGCAAAGAGACCTGAATATTCATCCCTTGATAATATGATGCTTAGATGTACTGTTGGAAATGAAATGAGGCATTGGGAAGAAGCTATTACTACTTTTATGAAAAATATTAAAAAATAAATTAAAATTTAAATCAATAGGTTAGAACTTTTATATTCTAACTTATTGTTTTTTGAGAGAAAAGTTTTTTTAAATGTCTTGAAATAATTTTCTTTAATAAGTTTATATTATTTATTTGTAAAGTATAATATATATGATGTTGGTTAATAATAAGAAAAAGTATATTTTATTAAAAATTTAGTATATATTAGATTTTAACTTTGTTTATTAAAAATATAAGATTTAGTATTTAAAATGGGGGAAAAATGAACAAAAGAAATTTGAATCAAATTAAAAAGGTATTTGTAATGCTTTTATTAGCAGGTATTATAGCAGTTATAGCTGAAAGTTTTATATTTAATTTCGCATATTTCACAGTACCAAAAGCTGAAAGAGGATTGTCAGAATTAAACTTAGAAGATTTGAAATTAAATAATATTGACAAAAAAGGCAACGAACTTATAGTAAAAGGAGAAAAGCCTAGCTTTGAAATTGATAGTAGTAATAAGGTATTGCGACTAAAAATAGAATTGATAAGTGGAACAGGAAATTTTAATGTTCAACAAGAAGATGGAAAAATAGAATATAAAAGCGACACAGATTTTAAGAATTACTTGATATTAAAGGTTGAGAATGGGAAAGATATGAAGTTTAATGTTGCACCTCAAGGTGAATCAAAAACCATATCTATAAACAGTATACAAATTGATAATGAATTTTCCTTTAACTATTTAAGAGTTTTCCTTATTTTTTCATTAATAGCAATATTGGAATACTTCATATTATTTAGTAAGGTTGCAAAGGAAAAGTTACATATAACTTTTTTTGTGATAGCTATTTTATTGGGAAATTGTCTTGCATTATTAACACCTACTTATTTCCCATATGATGAAAAGGATCATTTTATAAAAACATATCAAACTTCAAGAGGGGTATTTGGATTCTCTAAAGAAGAAGTTCCAATAAAGTGGATAGATAATAGTGATGATTTCTTAAAAATTGATACTACTAGATCTAGATTCAATAATTATGAAGAAAGAGTTGAATATGAAAAGAAATTTAGTAGTAAAGAGTATAATAGAGAAGAGGCATATTATACAAGTGCTGTAACATATTTGTCAGTACCATATATTCCATCTGCGTTAGGAATATTTATAGGTAGATTGATTGGATTATCCTTTATTCATACCTTCTATTTAGGTAGAATTTTTTCAGTAATAGCTTTTGCTATCGTGGGTTCAATTACAATAAAGAAGGTTAAAGCAGTAAAAAGATTAATTTTTACCATTGCATTACTTCCAGCTGTTTTATATTTAGTTGGTTCATATTCGGCGGATCCAATGACTCTAATTTTTGCCTTGGCTGGAGCTGGTATTTTTATTAATATGCTTGCTAGTAAAGAGAATGGAGTAAATTATAGGCATATTGTAGGTTTTGCAATTTGCATATCAATAGTTGCAATGGGAAAAGTTCCTTATGCACCATTAAGTTTGTTAATATTGCTAGTTCCTAAGAAAAAATTTAATATTAATAATAAAAATAAAGTCCTTTTAATAAAGTTTATAGTACTAGCTGTAATAGGAATTGTAACTATTGCTGCAATTTTATTTTCACGTTCAAAAGGACTTAGTCAATGGAAAATGCCGGGTGCTGATTCAACTAAACAAGTATTGTATATTTTGCATAATCCTTTGCAATATGCTAGAACTTGTTTAAAGTTTATTTCAGAGTCAGCATTATCATATTTTGAAGGTGTATCTACTTCGTTATGTTATGTAAAACAGTTGGATAAAATTTGGTTAGTATATAGTATGGCTATTCTATTTGGTTTAGCAGCGATTGATAATGAAACACACATTGTAAAGCTTAGAGTAATTGATAAAATAGTTATTTTTATTTCTATAGCAGTAGCTTGGGAATTAGTTATTACAGCTATTTACATGGCTTATGCACCTGCAGGAGCTGCAGAAATTTATGGAGTTCAAGGAAGGTATTTTGCACCTTTAATGCTACCATTTTTGTTATTATTCCAAACAGATAAGGTAACTAACAATTTTAATAAAAAGAATATGAATCTTGTTCTATCACTAATGATTCTATTGCCTTTACTAGCATTAATTTTTAGAGTGTTTTTAAATTATAATGCTTAAAGAGGTATACTAGTTTTATAATTTAATATTATATTTAAAAATGAAGGGCGTTGTATTTTGGAGCGACCTTCATTTTTTGTATTTTGAATACCACCCGCTACGCGGGTGGTTCTAAAGAGCTTTCAGCGGTGAGTAGAAAATAAAAAACCTCCATTGTAAAATTATAGTAGGTTTGCCGACCAATACTATAAAACAAGGAGGTGTGTCCGTAATGGACAATAGTAGTTTAGCACATAGTAAATGGAATTGTAAATATCACATAGTTTTCGCGCCAAAGTATAGGAGACAAATAATATATGGAAAGATAAAAGCGGATATTGGAAGAGTTTTAAGAGAATTGTGTGAGTATAAAAAAGTAGAAATAATCGAAGCGAATGCATGCAAAGATCATATACATATGTTGGTTAGTATACCACCAAAATTAAGTGTGGCACAGTTTATGGGATACTTGAAAGGAAAAAGTTCATTGATGATTTTTGATAGACATGCAAATTTAAAGTATAAGTATGGCAATAGGCAATTCTGGTGTAAGGGATACTATGTTGATACTGTGGGAAGAAACAAAAAGGTTATAGAAGAATATATAAAGAATCAAATACAAGACGATATAGCATATGAACAATTGAGTTTAAAGGAATATATTGCCCCGTTTACGGGTGAGCCGGTAAACGGAAACAAAAAATAAAGCACCTTTTAGGTGCAAGTTTGTAAAGGTATGCGGTTGGCAAACCGTTCAACGTGCGAGTAGCACAGCCAGTAACAAAGCCTTACAGGCGCAGAGCAAACCACCCGTTTTACGGGTGGTCCTGATTTAAGAGTAAAAAAGCTTTATTTTTGAGCAAGTCCAAAAAGTTGGTAGGGTCTATGTGGAATTTTATTACGTTATAGGGACTAAAAAAGATACTACCGAGGAAGTTTTGTAAGTTGTTTTAAAGAAAATGGAAATATAACCACTTGGGGGAATGGAGAATATTAGTTCAAAAAGCCACAAGTTACATTAATAGGTCTATTTTCGACAAAATGTGTGAGAATTCATGCTTTTATAATGAATAAAATATAGATAAATTGTTTACCTAAAAAAGCGAATATGCTAAAATTAATAGGTAAATTCAGAAGAAAGGGGGGAAACTATGAATAATAAGAAAAAGGTTATATCTACAATATTAATCTTTATTTTTGCATTCAATTTAGTGCCTGCGCTGACAGTTAAAGGATTAGATAACATTAATATTGTTTCAGATACTTTAGTTACAGTAGATGAAGCAAAAGAGTGGGCTTCTTCAAAAGGTGCAACACAAACTTTCATAAGCTTAGCCCAATATTATTGGCAATATGCAAAATCAAGAGGAGGAGTAAATCCGGCGGTGGCATATGTACAAGCTGCGAAGGAAACCGGTTATGGGAAATTTGGAGGTGTAATTGATGAATCATATCACAATCCATGTGGTTTAAAGACAGCTGCTGGAGGAAGCGATACTGATCCTAATGCACATCAAAGATTTGATAGCTGGGAACAAGGTGTACAAGCCCATTTAGATCATTTAGCGGTATATGCTGGAGCAACAGGATATCCTAGAAGTGATACTTATGATCCAAGATGGAAATGGGTTAAAGTTGGAAGTGTTAAAACAGTAGTAGATCTTGGAAGAAATTGGGCGCCGAGTACTACATATGGAACTGAAATAATGAGTATGTATAATGAATTATACAATACATCTAAAAACCCAAAACTAACAGGAGAAATAACAGCACCAATGCAGTTTGCTAAGATTTCAGGAAAGACAATGACAGTAACAGGATGGGCAATAGCAGAATCAGGTGTTAAAGAAGTACAAATTTTTGTAGATGGTCAATTGAAGGGAAAGGTAGTTCCTAATATAGCTACTCCAGATATTGATCAAAAATATCCAGGACATGTAAATGGTAATACCAGTGGTTATGAGCTTGATGTAGATGTTTCAAATATATCTGCAGGTTATAATGTTATAATTGCAAGAACTATAGCAAATGATGGAAGCATAAAAGATGCAGGAAGAACTGTTTATTTTAACAAGCTAGAATCAAAAGGTGAAATAACATCACCATTGCAATTTTCTAAAATCCCAGGAAATACAATGAAAGTAACAGGATGGGCAGTTGCAGATTCGGGTGTTAAAGAAGTTAAAATATATGTTGATGGTGAATTTAAAAGTACAGTAGTTCCTAATAAAACAACAACAGATATTGGTAAAACTTATTCGAATTATCCAAATGCAAGTACAAGCGGATATGAAGCAAATGTTGATATATCAAATGTGTCTGCAGGAAACAAAGTAATAATAGCAAGAATTGTAGCAAATGATGGTAGTATAAAAGACACAGGAAGAACAGTATATGTGGATAAGTTAGAATCAAAGGGAGAAATAACATCACCATTGCAATTTGCTAATATAGCAGGAAAGTCAATGACAGTAACAGGATGGACAATAGCAAATTCAGGTGTTAAAGAAGTTCAAATATATGTTGATGGAGAACTAAAAAGTACAGTAGTGCCAAATAAAGCAACAACAGACATTGGTAAAACTTATTCAAATTATCCAAATGCAAGTACAAGCGGATATGAAGCAAATGTTGATATTTCCAATGTATCAGAAGGAAACAAAGTAATAATAGCAAGATCTGTAGCAAATGATGGTAGTATAAAAGATGCAGGAAGAACAGTATATGTGGATAAGTTAGAATCAAAGGGAGAAATAACATCACCATTGCAATTTGCTAAGATGCCAGGAAATACAATGAAAGTGACAGGCTGGGCAGTTGCAGATTCAGGTGTTAAAGAAGTTAAAGTTTATGTTGATGGTGAATTAAAAAGCACAGTAGTTCCTAATAAAACAACAACAGACATTGGAAAAACTTATTCAAGTTATCCAAATGCAAGTACAAGCGGATATGAAGCAAATGTTGATATATCAAATGTGTCTGCAGGAAGCAAAGTAATAATAGCAAGAATTGTAGCAAATGATGGTAGTATAAAAGACGCAGGAAGAACAGTATATGTGAATAAGTTAGAATCAAAGGGAGAAATAACATCACCATTGCAATTTGCTAATATAGCAGGAAATACAATGAAAGTAACAGGATGGACAATAGCAAATTCAGGTGTTAAAGAAGTTCAAGTTTATGTTGATGGAGAACTAAAAAGTACAGTGGTACCAAATAAAACCACAACAGACATTGGTAAAACTTATTCAAATTATCCAAATGCAAGCACAAGTGGATATGAAGCAACTATTGATATATCAAATATTGCAGCAGGAAATAGAGTTATAATAACAAGATCTGTTGCAAATGATGGAACAATAAAAGATGCAGGAAGAACTATAAACATAAATAGATTAGAAACTAAAGGAGAAATACAATCTCCTAGACAGTATGCTACCATAACAGGAAATACAATGACAGTAGCAGGCTGGACAGTTGCAGATTCTGGAGTTAAGGAAGTACAAATATATGTTGATGGAGAACTAAAGGGGACAGTAGTACCAAATGTAGCTACATCAGATATTGCAAAGACTTATTCAAATTATCCGAATGCAAGTACAAGTGGATATACAGCAACAGTAAATATATCAGATATAACAGAAGGCAATAAGGTAATTATTGCAAGAACTGTTGCCAAAGATGGAAGCATAAAAGATGCTGGAAGAACTGTTTTTGTGGATAGATATCAAACTAAAGGAGAAATAAATACTCCTGAGCAATTTGCTCTAGTTCGTAATAATCAATTGACAATCTCAGGATGGACAATAGCAAAATTAGGAGTAAAAGAAGTACAGATATATGTAGATGGAAAGTATAAAGGTTCTGTAGTTCCTAATAAGTCAACACCAGATGTTAAATCGCAGTATCCAAGTTATCCAAATGCAGAAACAGCTGGATATGAAACAACTGTAGATATTTCCGATATTGCAACAGATGGTGATAAACTAATAATAGCAAGAACTGTTTCGAATGATGGAACAATAAAAGATGCAGGAAGAACATTTACTCGAAAAACTAAAACATTAATAGTTTTAGATCCAGGTCATAACTACGGTGGTGACTATGGAGCTGATTCGAATTTTAATGGAGTGTATTATAGTGAAACAGAACTAAATATGCTAGTTGCGATAAAGCTTCAGAGTAATCTTCAAGCTCAAGGGTATCAAGTAGTTATGACAAGACGCCTAGGAGAAAGATCTATGGATGATCTAAATACAAGTTTGCGTAATAGAGCTATATTAGCTAATGATTTAAATGCTGACTTGTTTATTAGTATTCATCATAATTCGGCAGAGCCTAATACTACTGCTAGAGGGTCAGAAGTATATTATACTGAGAGAACTTCAAATGAACGAGATGCAGGAATGCCTCCACATAATCCAGATAAATTTACTAAATCACGTGATTTGGCCATAGGCACAGCAGAAAGAATTAGTGCGAATACTGGATTTGCAAATAGAGGTGGAAAAGGCGATGTTAGTAGCTTAGGATTTGGTTTATCCGTTCTTAGAAATACTAAGATGCCTGCAATACTTGTTGAATGTGGATATATTTCGAATCCAACAGAAGCTAGTTTGTTAGCTAACAATTCAGTTCAACAAGCAACTGCTAATGGAATTACTCAAGCAGTAAAAGCAAGATATTAAATTAGAAATTGAGGGTGAAGAAATGATTTGAAAATCATTTCTTCACTCTTTTTTGCTTTTAGTAAGAAATAAGGAACGTTTTTTTATGATAAAGTTTTTAAGTATTTCTCTATGGCGTTGTTGTTTATTAAATTAAAGCATGATATAATTTGATTGATTGTTTTGTCTAAAAATGCAGGAATGCATTCTAAATTGTTAATTATAGATTTGTAATTATTTAGGGAAAAACAGAAATTTATTAGAGATGGAGAGAATAGATGAGTTGTATGAAGGAGGTAAGAATGGGGAATTATATAATAGTAGCAATATATCTAACACTTTCAGTAGCAGGGATGGTTCTATTTAAATTAGGATGTCAAAAAGACTTTTTGTTAAATGTATCTACAGGTGTTTTTAGCATGAAAATAAGTTTCTTGTCAATTGTGGGTTTATTATGCTATATTGGTAGCTTTTTGTTATATATGTTTTTGCTAACAATATTTGATATGTCATACATATATCCTATTACTACAGGGATAGTACAAGTGTTGACAGCTATATTTGCTGTTTTTGTATTTAATGAAGTCTTTACGATTCACAAGGTTATAGGAACAATCTTTATATTAATTGGGGTAGTTTTAATTAGTATAAAAAAATAGAGTTGATATAATATTATATAAAAGCACAATAAGTGCTTTAATTTATTTTTTAAATATTTGTTATTTTGGAACTAAAAAAGTAGTTAAAGTATATGAAATATAGTAGTTGAGTATAAGTGTGTAAACTTCACATATAGTATAAATTATGGTAAAATGATTAGTAGAATATTTGAATTATAGAACTAATTTATAAATATAAAGTTAAGAGATTATGTTGCAAATTGTAAATAATTTTATGAGATATAATTAGCTCGGTGATTTTATTAATATGATAGGAGTGGATAGTTAAATGGCTGTTTTAATTAGCGGAGGATTAGGATACATAGGAAGTCACACATCAATTGAAATATTAGAAGCAGGAATGGATGTTATAATTGTTGATAACTTATTTAATAGTAAGGAATTGGTTAAGGATAGAATTGAGCAAATAACGAAGAAAAAAGTAACTTATTATAATATTGATGAAACTGATGAAAAATCTTTAGAGGTAGTATTTAAAGAAAACAAGATTGATTCAGTAATACATTTTGCGGCATTAAAAGCTGTAGGTGAGTCTGTGGAAAAACCATTAGAATATTATTATAATAATTTAATTAGTACTTTAGTAATGCTAAAACTTATGAAAAAGTATGACGTTAAAGATTTTATATTTAGTTCATCAGCAACTGTATATGGAAATGCTGAGGTTATGCCTATAAAAGAAGATTTCCCATTATCGGTTACAAACCCTTATGGTAGAACAAAACTTATTATTGAGGATATGTTAAGGGATATTTATTATGCTGATAACACATGGAATATAGGAATTTTAAGATATTTTAATCCTGTAGGTGCACATATAAGTGGGTTAATTGGGGAAGAACCAAATGGAATACCAAATAATCTTATGCCATATATAACAAAAGTAGCTATTGGAGAGCTAAAAGAGGTTAGTGTATTTGGTAATGATTATGATACTGTAGATGGTACTGGTGTTAGAGATTACATACATGTAGTAGATTTGGCAAAAGGCCATGTTAAAGCACTACAAAAGTTGGCATCAAAACCAGGTTTGGTGACATATAATTTAGGTACAGGTAAAGGATATAGTGTAATTGAATTAATTAATGCATTTTCAAAGGCGTCAGGAAAAGATATACCATATAAAATAGTAGGAAGACGTGCTGGAGATGTAGCAAGTTGCTATGCAGATCCAACAAAAGCAAATGTAGAATTAAGTTGGAAAGCAGAAAAAGATATTAATGATATGTGTAAAGATTCTTGGAGATGGCAGAACAGTAATCCAGATGGATATAAATAAGAATTAGCAAATTTTTGTAGCTAAACATATTAAGTTTAACGAATTGAATAAGGTGAAGTTAGGTATTTAGCTGTTTAAATGCCTAGAGTTTTATATAGACAATAAATTAAAAAGGTGATATACTTTATTGGATATTTCGTAGTATCAATAAGTAAATTTTAGTAATATATTTATGTTTTTATATAAATAGGAGGAACATATGAAGGAGCTATTGGTAATTGTGCCAGCATATAATGAGGAAAAGAATATAGTAGGGGTAATCGATGAGCTTAAAAGAGATATTCCAGAGGCGGATATTTTAATTGTAAATGATTGTTCAACAGATAATACTTTAAATGTTATTAAGGAAAAAGAAGTAGATTATATTACAACTCCTTTTAATTTAAGGTATGCAGGTGGAGTGCAAACAGGGTTTAAATATGCATTACATAAGAATTACAAGTATGTAGCTCAATTCGATGGTGACGGTCAGCATGTAGCAAAAGAGTTAGCAAAATTGTATGAAATAGCTAAGTCTGATGAATGTGATATTGTTATAGGGTCAAGGTTTTTAGAAGAAACTGATTATAATCATGCATTTTTTAGAAAAATAGGGACATCAATATTCCAAAAGATAATAAAGATGACATGTAAAAGAGAAATAACAGACCCTACATCAGGGTTACAAGTTCTAAATAGAAAAGTATATGAGAAGTATTCAAAAATCAATAATTATCCTGAGTACCCTGATGCCAATTTAATAATAGAAATGCTTTTACAAGGATATTCTATAAAAGAAGCACCAGTTAAAATGAAGGAAAGAATTTATGGGGAAAGTATGCATACGGGTATTTGGTCGCCTATTTCTTATATGGTAGGAATGTTTTATAGCATTTTTTTAATTTTAATAAAACACAAGAGATTAAAAAATTAGCTTTATAGAAAGAAGGAGATACAAATGTTAGCAAGTATATTTTTTATTATAGTAGCAATACTTTTTATGATATCAATAATATCAAAGGTTAAGAAAAAGAAGTTTTTTGAAAGAGATAGCTTTTTATGGATGCTAGGGTCAATAGTTGTGTTAATACTTGCAATTTTCCCTAATCTTATAATATATCTATCAAATTTGATAGGAATAGAATATGCACCATCATTATTGTTTTTAGTGGCTATAGTATTTATACTACATTTGCTATTTAGACAAAATGAGCAAGTTAGTTTACTTAAAGAACAAGTAAAAGATTTAGGACAAAGAGTAGTAATATTAGAAAAAATTATAGATGAAAACAGAATAAAATAAATAGAAAACAGATTTTAACAATCTGTTTTTATTTATTTATTTTTAAGTATCATTAATCCAGTAGCTATAATTAATGGTGATGTTTGAACTTCAATGCGATATAATATATGCATTTGGATTACAATAAAAAATGACATTGCAAAAACCTAAAATTTTATATTGTTTTTAATTCAATTAACATACACTTTGAGTTATGTTAGAATATATTTAGTGATATGAGATGTAAAGGAGATATTATTATGAAAGTGAAAAAAGCTATTATACCTGCAGCAGGACTGGGGACAAGATTTTTGCCAGCCACTAAGGCTCAACCAAAGGAAATGTTACCTATAGTTGATAAACCAACAATACAATTTATCATAGAGGAAGCTATAGCTTCTGGAATAGAAGAGATATTAATAATTACTGGAAGAAATAAAAAGTGTATAGAAGATCATTTTGATAAATCAGTTGAACTAGAAATGGAATTAGAGAAGACAGGGAAGTCAGAGTTATTAGAGGTAGTAAGAGATATATCAGATATGGTAGATATTCATTACATAAGACAAAAAGAACCTAAAGGGTTAGGGCATGCTATACATTGTGCAAAGACTTTCGTAGGTAATGAACCTTTTGCAGTATTATTAGGTGATGATGTTGTTGATAGTGAAGTGCCATGTCTAAAGCAACTTATAGATTGTTATAGTGAATATAAAACAACAATTCTTGGAGTTCAGACAGTACCAAATGAAGACGTATCGAAGTATGGAATTGTAGATGGAATTCATATAGAGGATAGGGTGTATAAGGTTAAAGATTTGGTAGAGAAACCATCAGAAGATGATGCACCAAGTAATGTTGCTATTCTAGGAAGATATATAATAACACCACAGATATTTGAAATATTAGAGAATACAAATCCAGGCAAGGGTGGAGAAATTCAATTAACAGATGCGTTGAAGACATTAATTAGTCAAGAAGCCATGTACGCTTACAATTTTGAAGGAAGAAGATATGATGTTGGAGATAAACTTGGTTTCTTACAAGCTACTATTGAATATGCATTAAGAAAACCAGAATTAAGAGAGGGATTTATAGATTATTTAAACACTAAGCCATGGGAAAAATAAAAAGTAAGGATTTAATATATGATTTCATATATTAAATCCTTTGCTTTTATAATCTATTCTTTTTAGACTTAATTGAGATAAAATATCCTAGATAGGTCCAGAAAATAAAAGATATAAAACTTACAATATATATTAGGTTACTTTCAAATAAATTGACAAAAACCAAGCCAACTAATAAGGAAAATATAGTGAAATCAATCTTTTTCATATTTCCATAAGATCGATCTAAAATCTTAATTAAATATGAGAATGAAAATAATATTATAGATAAGAATACTATTAATGCAATTAATCCATTGGCTGTTAATATTTGTAGGAATATATTATGTAGTCCACCTGATTCTATTCCTGGTAATACTACACCTGGTCTAGCTGCATAAACAGTATCAACCAAAGCGGCATTTCCTACCCCAAATATAGGATTGTTTTTAATAACTAGCCAAGCTGAATACCACAGTTCATTTCTTGCAGATAGTAAATCATATAGTTTTTCATGAAATATAGCAAAACTCACTATACCTAATATAACAGGTAAGATAATAAGTGCTCTTCTAAAATATTTGTTTTTAATTCTCATAAATACTAAGACAAAAGGAATTGCAATAATTAGAAAATATGCACTTCTGCCTTCTGAATATATAAATGGCAACAACTGAGACACTATGTTAATTACATAAAAAGTTTTTAGTTTTAAATTACTATTTCTATTTTTTAGTAGTAAAAAATATGTTACTACTAAGCCAATACCTGAAGCTATAGCAAGGGCATTCTTATATATATACAAACCTTGAAACCCCTTACCATCACCAGAACCATAGATTACTTCATTAATTGTAAAGCTTATTCCGGAGAAGAATAAGATGTTTGAAGCGATAGAAAAAATAAAAGTGAATATCGATATAAAATGTGAGAATATATTTAATTCTTTTTGTAATTGTTTTTCGGTTTTATCTAAGTTGATAAAAAATATTCCAAGTAGAATTATACAGTTTTCAATCCATATTTTTAAGTTTTCAGTTGACTTATAAAAAAACAAGTTGGAAAATAACGTAATCATTAAAAATGAAAATAACGCTAATTCAATTAAGTTAGGTCTTCTTTTTATTATTTTTACTGAATGAATTAAGACTAATAGTAGTCCCCATACAATTGCAACCTTTGGAAATATACTTGAAATATAAGGTATTTCCTTTAAAATTGTTACAAAACATAAACTTATAAATAAATAAAATAAGCAAAAATAAATATTGTTGCTTAGAAAATTTTTGATTTTATCTAACATGGTAAATCTCTCTTTCTAATTTTATTAACATACATAATTATACTTTAGTAATAATTAAATTACAAAGGAAAAAAACCCGCTAAGCGGATTTTTATCTAGGGATCATACCTATTTTCTTTTGCATTTTTCTAAGTGTCTTATTTGCTACATAAGAAGCTTTTTGAGCTCCTTCCTTATAAATAGACTCTAAATAAGACTTGTCTTTTAAAAGTTCTTGAACCTTTTTTTGGATAGGTTCAAGTTCGGCAACTACTGCATCAGCAACATCAGATTTTAAATCGGAATATCCTTTTCCTTTATAATAAGAAACTAATTCTTCAGGAGAAGTTCTTTTTATAGCAGATAGTATATTTAAAAGATTCTTAACGCCTGGTTGATCATCAGTATAATTTACAATACCTAAACTATCAGTAACAGCTCTACTGATTTTTTTTCTAATAACCTCAGGAGGATCCATAATAAGTATAATGGAGTTTGGATTATCTGAGGATTTTGACATCTTTTTAAGAGGTTCTTGTAAATCCATAATCTTTGCACCTTCTTTTGGTATGTATCCTTCTGGAATCTTAAATGTGTCACTGTAAGTACTGTTAAATCTTGTAGCGATATCTCTTGTAAGTTCTAGATGTTGAGTTTGATCTTTTCCTACTGGCACTAAATCAGTATTATATAAAAGAATATCAGCAGCCATAAGAGAAGGATAATTAAATAAACCAACTCCTATTGAGCTTCCCATTTTTTGAGATTTATCTTTATATTGAGTCATTCTACTTAGTTCACCCATGTATGTATTGCAAGTTAGAAGCCATGAGCATTCTGCATGAGCTGGAACATGGGATTGTATAAACAAAGTATTTTTCTCAGGAGAAATACCGGCAGCAATATATATAGATAATAATTCTAATGATCTTCTTCTTAAGTCAGCTGGTTTTTGACGAACAGTTATTGCGTGTAAATCAACGATGCAAAAGTAGCAATCATAATCATCTTGAAGTTTAACCCAATTTTTTAAAGCTCCTAAATAGTTTCCGAGAGTTAAATCTCCAGATGGTTGGATTCCACTAAAAATAACCTTTTTATTTTCATTATTAAGGTTTTCAGACACTAAAAACACCTCTTCCTAAAGCTTGATTAATACCTATATTATAGGATTTACCAATTTAACTGTCAATGAAATTAACAGTATATAAAAAAAGCTGATATAAAAAATCAGCTTTAGTAATGTCTCTTTTTTTCATAGATAGTAGAAGTAATAAAAGCTATAGTTGAAAGTGTAAGTATTACAAGAATTGAATATTCACCATAGCTTAGAATAAGCAGTGACAATAATAGGAAGATTATAATACCTAACATCCATTTGGCTATATTCATTAATTTCACTCCTCTTTAGTTTTACGGTTATATAAATTAGTATTACCATATTAAAATTAATAATACATTTTAATTATATCGGTACATTTGCAAATGGCTAAATCCTTGAATATAATGTTCTATATAATAAATAAGGGGGCATTATAATTGAAAAATATAAGAATTTTAAGTACAAGAGATTTAGTACTTACAGCATTAATGATAGCTTTAGTATTTATTGCAGGAAGCATAATTAAAGTACCAACAGTTGGAGGCTTCGTACATGTAGGAGATTGTATGGTTTTTTTATCAGTAGTTGTACTTGGTAAAAAGAAGGGAGCCATTGCAAGCGCTTTTGGAATGCTTTTAGTTGATGTGATAGGTGGTTATTTTATGTGGGCACCATTTACTTTTATAATAAAAGGTACTATGGCATATATATCAGGGGCAATAATAGAGAATATATTAAAAAGAAAAGATGATCATATTGGATTTAAGATTGAATATATTTTTGCTTTTATAGTAAGTGGAGTTTTTATGGTAGTTGGATATTTTTTTGCAGGTACAATACTTGCAGGTTTTTTAACAGAGAGACTTGGTCTTATGGAAGGATTGGCTTTCGCATTTAAGGATATATTAGGAAATATAGTTCAAGTTACTACAGGAATAATTATTTCAATACCGCTTAGTGCTATTATTCTTTCAGCCAAGAAAAAAGTCCTTAATTAATATAAGTGAAAAACTCTAGCGCGGTAAACGCTAGAGTTTTTTTATCTTCTATTACTTAGTTTTTCAGCTTTCCTTGCTTTTCTGCAATCTGGACATCTTACAGGATCATTTTCAAATCCTTTTTCTTTAAAGAATTCCTGTTCCCCTACAGTAAATATGAATTCTTTGCCACAATCTTTACATGTTATTGTTTTGTCTTCCAAATTAAATTAACCTCCTTAAAATTCATGGGTAAATTGACTTTAATAATTCTAACCTTACCTGAATCTTAAGGAAAGGGTTAGGATCATAGAGAATTACCATAATATATATTTATAAAATTTATAGTCAGTAAAGATGATATATTCATTTTGCCTTACGAATACTTTTATCTTTCTTATAGTAATACATTATGAAAGTAATTACAGGAATAAATATAAATATGAATATATTTATAAATTGTAATGATTTCAATGAAGAAAATAAGAAATATTGATCTTCAGTAAGTTTAAATGATATTGTCAAAACTACTAGGCTATATAAAAATATAAATAGCTTCTTATCTTTAATTTTATCCTTATATAATAATATTATTCCATATGAAGCTAAAATATACTTAATAAACCACATACATACACTTCTAAATATATAAAATAGCTCACCAAATTCTAAAAATGAGGCAATTTGTACCCTTTGACCTTCTACATATTCAGGATAGAAAATATCTGAAGCCATTTCATGGCCAAAGAATGTAATAGCTGATAAAAATGAAAGAGTAATAATTATTCCACAGAATACAACTGAAATACTGCTATATTTTGATAAGGAAGCCTTTTTATTTAAGTATTCTAAATATGGCAATGTAATAGCTATAGAAGAAAATGATCCTAAAATAAGAAATAGTGAAATCCATTTGTCGTATGAAAATCCATTGTGCATTAAAGGAAGTAAAAAGCTAAAGTCTAAATATTTTAGAACTAAAAGTGTTAGTATAAAGTCTCCAATTATAACTAATGTAACAGTTACTATAATTAGGCTAAGAATAGAATTAAAATTTTTACTTAATATATAGCCTCCTGAAATTATAATGAACAGTAAACAATACCAAATAGGCGTCGATAGAAAGAAGTTACTATGGATAGAACTTGATACTACTGAACTTGATTCGATAGCTGCTAAAAGTAATCCTATAGCAAATAATAATTTAAGAATATTTCCTAGAAACGTATAAGATGAATTACTAATTATGATATTTAAATTATAAGTGTCTGTAGCCTTGCATATCTTGGTTAATAGTAAAAAATAAAAAAGTATAATGGCGGATGCAATTAATGAAATAAGCCATGTATCTCTTCCCCCGTGAGTTATAAAAATAGAAGAATAACTGCGTAACGCAATTGTAGATGTAGCTATTATAAAAAACATAAAATGTTTTGTTGACATTTTGTTCACAAAAACTCCTCCTTAGATTTATTAGTATTAATATTTAATTTTAGTATTCTCTAAAAAGGGAATATTAAACCTTTTTAGAGGGATAATATCTTTAGGTGATGATTATGATTGAAGATGTAAAGTATGTTAAAGATAAGTTCGAAGGTTCTTTTGACGTAAAGTATAGGGAAATTACAACGAGCCTAGGACAATGTACATTAGTGTTTATTGATGATTTGTGTAGTACTCAATTTATCAGTGAATACATTGTTACTCCATTAAAAAATAGGACTAATGAATGTAATGAAATAGAAGATATATTAACGAAGGTATTGAATATAAATATTGCTAATTATGCTAAAGGATTAGAGGATGCGATATTACATATATTATCAGGGGATATAATCTTACTATTTCATGAATATGAAGAGATAATATATTGTGAAGTAAAGGGATTTGTTAGGAGAGGAATAGCGGTTCCTGTAACTGAATCTGTACTTAAGGGACCTAGAGAGGGATTTACAGAACTTTTTGTAGATAATGTATCATTAATTAGAAGGAAAATTAAAAATGCAAATTTGAAATTTGAGCCTCTGTATGTAGGGGAAAATAGTCAAACAGTTGTGTGCATATCTTACATTAAAGGTATTGCTCCTGAATATTTGATTGAGTATGTTAAATCAAAGGTTAAAAATCTAGATTTGAAATTTATTTTAGATACGAATTATATAGAAGATACTCTAAGAGAGAAAAATAGTGCCTTTGATACAGTTGGATATACTGAAAAACCAGATGAAGTTGCTGCTAGAATATTAGAAGGAAGGGTAGCTGTAATGGTTGATGGAACACCTTTTGTAATAACCTTACCATACTTTTTTTTAGAAAACTTTCAAGCTCCAGATGATTATTATACCAATAAGTATTTTGCTAATTTTACAAGATTACTAAGATGGATTTCTTTTTTTATTGCAACTTTTTTACCAGGTTTATATGTAGCTGTATTAACTCATCATTTCGCTCTTATACCATCCTTATTTATTTTTAGATTAGCTGTTGCTAGAGCTGGAGTGCCGCTTCCTACTATAGTTGAAGTCATAGTTATGATGATAGCCTTTCAGTTAATTAAAGAGGCAGGTTTAAGATTACCGCAGCCAATTGGTGGAGCAATGAGTATTGTTGCAGCATTAATACTTGGAGATGCTGTAGTAGGAGCAGGAATAGCTTCGAGAACAACAATAATAGTTGTTGCTGCAAGTACATTAAGTTATTTCCTAACACCTAAGTTATATGGCGCTATGTCTATATGGTCCATAGTAATTACTATAGTAAGTTCTTTATTTGGATTACCAGGATTTTTTATAATATCGCTAATATTGTTAGCAATGCTTGGGGAATTAGAAACTGGGGGATTTCCTTATCTGTTCCCAATTGGTAGTGTTACAAGTCATAAATTCAAAGATATTATATTTAGGGGGAATTTAAATAAAATTTCTAATAATGTTATAGAGAAAGGTAGGAAAGATGGAAATGAAGCGAAGGGTAATTAGTATTTTATTTGTGCTAATTTTATCAATAAATTTAGGTGGATGCTTTAACTATAGAGAAATAAATAGGATTACCTTTGCTA
The DNA here is from genome assembly GCF_007115085.1 of Clostridium sp. HBUAS56017. NCBI lineage: Bacteria > Bacillati > Bacillota > Clostridia > Eubacteriales > Clostridiaceae > Clostridium > Clostridium sp. HBUAS56017. The sequence goes on from NZ_SULK01000010.1 coordinate 65,224, forward strand.
CATCTGTCATTTTTGATGTTGATGAATACAATAATGTGATTTTATATTTGGATTGTATGAGACCCTATAGAGATGCAGGAGAAAGTTCGGATAAAGGTAAAAGAATATTATTTAAGGGTCAAGGAAAGACTGCACTTGAAGCGATAAGGGATATAAATATATCATCAAGCAATAGAATAGATTTAAGTCAGATAAGAGCATATATATTTACAGAAAAGGTAGTTCGAAAGGGAATAAAGAGTTATATTAATTTAATAAATAATAATCAACAATTGAGTTTTAAACCTTATATGTTTGTTTTTTATGGGGATATCGAAAATTTACTGAAGATAAGTAATAATGATGAAGAATATTTAGGGATGTATTTAGATGAACTTATAAATAGGAATGAGCATAATGGACGTATTATTAAGTCAAATGTAAAAGACTATATGACTGATAGATTAACTGGTGATAATGTTAGTCTTATGAGTGCCTTACAGGTTAAGAATGACGAAACTCAGAGTAAGATTCAGTTAAATGGAGGAGTTGTAATAAAGGAAAATCATATTGTAGATAGGCTAGAAGAAAAGGATGCTTTAACTTATAATATCTTAATGGATAACATTAGGGAAGGTACACTTGAAGTTCATAATCCAGAAGAGATAGATAAATTAATTACTCTTGATATATTGGAAGAGGATAATAATACTGGAATAACAATAGAAGGTGATGAAATAGTATTAGAGAAGGATATAAATATTAGAGCAGCCATAGGAGAGATTCAAGGAAAACTTATTGTAAATGATGATGTTATAAATCAAATTAAGGCTAATGAAGAGTGGAAGATTAAAAATTATCAAGAAGAACTGTTTAAAAATTATAAAGAAAAAGGGATAGATATATTTGGAGTTACTAGGTTGTTACAAGAAAAACATCCTAATGTGAATTTAGATAATGTATTATCTAGAACAAAGTTAAAAACAGAAGTAAATTTGATTATTGAAGGTAGCAATTTAGTTAAGGGCAGTATGTGATTAAAAAACAGATTAATTGAAAGTTTTTCGTATTGATATAGAAAAGGAAAAGGGGTATCATATAATTGATTACAAAATATGATTGTTTTAGAATATAATTACATATAAGGTTGGGTGGGAAAATGCAAGAGGATACCTTAAATTATGAAGAACTCAAATTAGAATTTGAGAACTATCAAACTAGTACTGAACTGCAACTACAAAAGCTATCCAAAAGAAATATTAAACTAGAAGAAGACATAAATGTTCTTGCAAATATTGTTGAGATAAGCAAGTATATTAATTCCTTTTTAAGTAATGAAAATTTGATTGCAATGATAAATGACATGGTGTTGGGACTATTAGGAGTAGCGTATTCTACAATATTTATTGAAGAAAACAACATGTTAGAAATCAAGGTGACAAACATTAAAGGAAAGAAACTTAAATTAACTAGAGAAGAAAAAGCTTATATTAATTCAGGTCAGAATTATTTGTTAAATTATAAAGATGGCATTAGAAAATATGATGGTAGTGAATTTACAATATGTTCAGTTATGGGAATGCCTATAAAATTAAGAGAAAAGTTTTTTGGTTTTATATTAGTAGAACATCACAGGTATAATTTTTTTACTAAGGAACATGCAAAATTTCTTAAGGCTATATCTAATCAAATAGCGATTGCTTTAGAAAATTCTATGTTATATAGAGAATTACAGGAAACTGTAAAGAGAGACCCGTTACTCGGAATATATAATAGGAGGCATTTTTTTGAATTAGTAGAGAAAAAGGTAGATGAAAATAAAGAAATGCCTTTTGCAACAATCATGATGGACTTAGATGACTTTAAGAAGATAAATGATGAGTGTGGACACCAGTTTGGGGATAAGGTTTTAATTGAAACAACAGAAATAATTAAAGTTCATCTTGAGCCTAAGGATATTTTAGCGCGATATGGAGGAGAAGAACTTATATTGTTTATAGAAGGTTTTAATGATATAAAAGATGTTTATAATAAAGTAGAAAGTATTAGAAGTAGTGTTGAAAACAATATCATAAGGGGAGACTTTATTTCCAAAACTATTACTGTGAGCTTTGGAATAGGATATTGTCCTAGGGACGGTAGAAATGTAAATCAAGTTATAAAAAAAGCAGATACATTGTTATATAAGGGAAAAAAACTAGGAAAGAACAAAGTTCTATATAAGGATATGTAGTGATTAGATTAAAGATTATCTTAAAATAAGATAATCTTTTTTGATTGGAGAAAATAAAATTGTTTAGTATAAAATAATAGTAAATATTAAAGAATGTTAAGAATATATTATATAGAGTGAAAGAATTAAGATAACTGCGACTGGAATTAATAATTAAATATGTGGAGGTATTAATATTGAATACATAAAAATTAGGTCAATAAACATAGATATTAAGTTATAAACGATAATTAGTTATTGTTTAAAATATATTGAAAAGGAGTGGTCCTAATGATACAAGTATTCTGCAATAAAAGAGGGTCTGGAAAGACCAAGAATTTGATTAATCTAGCAAATGAGCAGTTAACTGAGGCAAAAGGGGATTCCGTATACATTGATGATGATAATAGACATATTAGTCAAATAAATAGGAGGATTAGGTTTATTAATACTAATGAGTTTAATATAACAGGCTATAATGAATTTTATGGTTTATTATGTGGGATTATATCAGAAAATTATGACGTGGAAAATATCTATATTGACGGTGTATTTAAAATTAATTCAGGCACTACAAAGGAGTCATCAGAGTGGTTTAAAAGAATTTATAAGTTAACAAAACAGTTTGAAATAAATATTTATATGAATATAAATTATGAAAATCAAGAGATACCTGATTTTATTAAAGAGTATGTAGCTTAGATTTGAAAGTAATTAAATTTAGATAGATAAGATAGAAGTAAAAGCTTCTATCTTTTTTGATTTGGAATAAGATTACTGAAGGGGATAAAAATACAAAGCATAAGTTGATAAAACTAGTCTTTGAGGTTATACTATATATTATGTATAAATTAAAAGCAGGAGGTAAAATAATGGCTAATGTATTAGATGAGTTATTAGAACGTGGATACATAAAGCAATTCACTCATGAAGCGGAGACAAGAGAATTGCTAGAAAAGGAGAAAATAACTTTTTATATAGGCTTTGATCCAACAGCAGATAGTCTACATGTTGGACATTTTATTGCTATGATGTTTATGGCTCATATGCAAAGAGCTGGACATAGACCTATTGCTTTACTAGGTGGGGGAACAGCTATGGTTGGAGACCCAAGTGGTAAAACTGATATGAGAAAGATGCTTACAAAAGAACAAATACAACATAATGTTGATTCAATAAAAAAACAAATGGAAAGATTCATAGATTTTTCAGATGATAAGGCTCTATTAGTGAATAATGCTGATTGGTTATTAGGTCTTAACTATGTTGATTTTCTAAGAGATGTAGGGACACACTTTTCAGTTAATAGAATGTTAAGCGCTGAGTGTTTTAAGCAAAGATTGGAAAGAGGATTATCATTCTTAGAATTTAATTACATGCTAATGCAAGGATATGATTTCTATGTGCTAAATCAAAAGTATGGATGTAAGATGGAACTTGGTGGAGATGATCAATGGTCCAATATGATAGCTGGTGTAGAATTAGTTAGAAGAAAGGCTCAGGGAGAAGCATTTGCTATGACATGCACACTTTTAACTAATAGCCAAGGTCAAAAAATGGGTAAAACTGTAGGGGGAGCTTTATGGTTAAACCCAGAAAAGACGTCTCCATTTGATTTTTATCAATATTGGAGAAATGTTGATGATGCAGATGTAGAAAAATGTTTAGCATTGTTAACTTTCTTACCTATGGATGAAGTTAGAAGATTAGGAGCTTTAAAGGATGCTGAGATTAATAAAGCTAAGATGATTTTAGCTTATGAAGTAACAAAGCTTGTACATGGTGAAGAAGAAGCTAAGAAGGCAGAAGAAGCTTCAAAAGCTCTATTCTCAGGGGGAGCAGACATGAGTAATGTTCCTACTGTTACAATTTCTAGAGATAAATTAGGTACGGAATTACTTGAAGTTCTTGTAGAAAATAAGATTGTGCCATCAAAAGCTGAGGGCAAAAGACTAATTCAGCAAGGAGGCCTTTCCGTAAATGGGGAAAAGGTTACAGACTTTAAGAGAGTTATAAACGATGAAGATTTTAATGATGGATTTGCGTTAATTAAAAGAGGAAAGAAGAATTATAATAAGATAGAACTAGCTTAGTTTATAGTGAAAAAGTGCTTAGATTAATTTCTAAGCTTTTTTCATATAACGCTAAAACAAACTAATTTCTTATAAAATGGGAAAAATAAATATAAATAATCACTTAATATTTAAGGAATTATATACGATAACTATAGTAATAAATTGGATTAAGGGGTAGGTATATATGCCAGCAATTTGGAATGTAGGTACGTTAAATCAGGCTAATGAAAAAAAGGTGTCAAGTAAGTTGACTTTTGAAGTAGGGGAATCATTTAAAGGTAGAATAGTTAGTGAAGGCTATGGAAATGAAGTTGTAGTAAAATTAACTGATGGATGGCAGTTTTCAGCAGAGCTAACGGGTGAGAATATTTCTAAAGATGGAAGAATGGTTCAATTTGAAGTTGAAGGTTTTGAAGATGGAAAGCTAAAACTAAAAATAGTAGAAGGGCAACAAGGAAAAGAAAAAACTTCATCCGGTGATATTGTAGATGATTTTTTAAATAAAGAAGGTATATCTAAGAGTGATTCTGATATATTGAAAGCAATGGTTAAACATAATATTCCGCTTACTAAGGAAAATATATCATTTGTTAAAAGTGTACTTACATTTAGTGGAAAGATAAGTAACAATTCAAATGAGATAGAACAATTCATAAATAAATTTATATCAGGGAGAGGAATAGATTTAGAAAGTGTAGAAGGGCAAAATATCAAATCTACTTTAAATAATTTTTTCGATAGCTTTAAAACAATGGGAGAAAAAGACATTTTACTTTTCTTAGAGAATGATATTGAATTTACGAAAGAGAACATAGATAGCTATAATAAGCTTTTTAAAGAAGATGGGAATATGAAAGAATTTTTTGAGAAGATTTCAAAAGAACTTGAAAAAATGGATCTACCTAAAGGTAATTTAGATGATATAAATTTAGAAGAGAATATAAATTCTAAGTCAATTGAGTCAGAAAATGAACAAAGTGTTTTATCAAAAAATATTGCATCGAAGATATATGACGCAAATGTTCCAACTAAAGAAAAGTTAAGTATTCTTTCATTGATTAAGTCAATAAGTGGTAATGAAATGGAACTTGTAAAGGATTCGTTTAAAGACATAATAAAAGAAACAAAAAATAACTTTAATAGTAGTGAAGTTAAAGGTATGCTTGTAAAATTAGAATCTATGACAGATGAAGATATAATGAATAGCATTAAAAAGACTATAGCAAATGAGGGGATTACAAAGGATTCAATTGATAAAGTTGTATCAAATATATTAGGTAAAGAAGTTCATCTATCAGAGAGCAGTTCTGAAAAATTAATGGATATTATTAATCTTAAATTAAGTGAAGAAAAGCCTTCAACTAAGGAAAATGGCGGAGCTAACACTAGCAATAATAATATTATTAATAATGGAAAAACTACTGAAGAAGGTAATTCTGTAAAACAAGGAGCGACTTCAACTAAAATTAATGAAGCTTTTTCTACGACCGCAAAAGTTAGCAAAGAAGATATAATACAGAACAAGGGAATTCAGAATTCCAATATAGCAGATAAAAAGGCTGTAATTAATGAAGCCATAAAGAATAATAGTATCCAGACAAATTCATCTTCAACAGAGATAGTTAAAAGTGAATTAAATCAAAAGATTGAGAATATGAAGGAGATAATAAAGGATATTATGATACATACTCAACTTAAAGGTGAGGGTATGGAGAAGGTGATGGATTTTATTAAGAGTAATATAAATGATTTTAAAATGTTAAATTCTATAAGCAATGAGTATTATTATTTGGATGTACCTGTAAATAAGTCAGGAAAAGAGTATCCTTGTAAGCTTATAATAAAGGATAATAGAAAAGATAATAAGAAAATTGATAAAACTAATGTTAAGGTAGTGGTGGCTGTTAAAACATTAAATATAGGAACGGTAGACGGATATTTAACAGTGCATGATAAAAATCTTACAGTAGATTTAAAATGTGAAGAACAATTTGTTAAACCAATAGAATTGAGTAAGGATAAGCTAGTTAAAATGTTACAGGAAATTGGTTTCTTTGTTAATATTACAGTAAGCAAAAAGATTGAGGAAGTTAATTTGACTAGTTGTAGGGATTTCTTTGATAAATCTAATCAAAATGCAATTGATATAAAGGTTTAATGAAGAATGTGTTGACCTAATATCATTTAAGATATAAGATAAGTAGAGAAATAAAAGTAGGAGGGGTGATAATGTGAAGCAAAGAAGAAAGGCTGCGGCTTTAAGTTATGAACAGAATTTTGAGGCTCCAGTAGTTACAGCAGCAGGTATGGGTTTAATAGCAGAGAAAATTATTGAAAAGGCTGAAGAAAATGATGTTCCAGTTGTATATAATAAAGAGTTAACAGATCTATTATGTAATGTAGATGTTGGAGATTCCATACCACCAGAATTATATGAAGCTGTTGCTCATGTTATTGCCTATGTTACAGATTTAGATAAAATACTAGAAAGGTGATTAGCTTAATGGCACTTTACGCTATATCAGATTTACATCTGGCATTTAATGATGATAAACCAATGGATATTTTCGGTGAGAAATGGAATGAACATCATAAAAAAATAAAAGAAAATTGGATAACAAAAGTAAAAGATGAAGATACAGTTCTGATAGCTGGAGATATTTCATGGGCTATGAGAGCTGAAGATAGTTTGACGGATTTGGAATGGATAGATAATTTGCCAGGTAAGAAGATTATTTCTAAAGGTAATCATGACTATTGGTGGGGAAGCATAAGTAAGTTAAATTCTATGTTTGAAAAAACAAAATTCTTACAAAACAACTTTTTTGTGTATAGAGATTATGCTATATGTGGAACTAGAGGTTGGATATGTCCTGGTACAGATAGATTTACTGAAAAAGATAAAAAGATATATTTGAGAGAATTAATTAGGCTAAAACTTTCTTTAGATGAAGCAAAGAAAGCTGGTTATAGTAAAATAATAGCTATGCTCCATTATCCACCAACGAATGAAAAATTTGAAGAATCAGGATTTACTAGTGTTATGGAAGAGTATGCTGTGGAAAAGGTTATATATGGGCATCTTCATGGACCTTCATTAAATAGAGTTCTAAATGGTTACTTTAATGAAGTGGAGTATATAATGACATCAGCAGATTTTATAGATTTTAATCCTAAGATGATTATAAATGATTAAATGAAAAGGCTGTTTTAGTAGAAAACAAATCTAACTAAAACAGCCTTTTTATGAGATGAATTATCTAACAATAAAGATAGAAATTAGTTCTCATCTGTTAATTTGTTAACTAATGAAGATAAGGTTTTATTAAAATCATCGACATTAGTTGCTTGCATATCCATTGTAGCAGCAATCTCTTCAGCAAGAGCAGTGTGCTCTTGAGATATTGAATTTGCAGCTTCCACAGAAGTTAGAACTTCATCTTTTTGAGCTGCAGCCATAGCCAAGTTTTCGATACAATCATTTATTTCAGTTGTGGCCCCATCTATAGAAGTTTTAATACTATTAAAACTATCTTTAGTCTCTAATAAAGTAGATTGTTGGATATTTATAGCCTCATTACCAGCATTCATTGCATTAGATGCGTTTATTATGTCAGTTTTTATTTCATCTAATATTTTGGTAATACTTTGAACTGCTTGTTTTGAGTTTTCTGCTAACTTTCTAACTTCACCAGCAACTACTGAAAAGCCTTTACCAGCTTCTCCGGCTCTTGCAGCTTCAATAGCAGCATTTAATGATAATAAATTTGTTTGACTAGCTATTTGGCTTATTGAATCAGTAATACTATTAACAGATTCAAGTTTTGAGACTAGTTCGTTTACAGTTGAGCTAGAACTAGTAAATGCACTTTGAAGGTCATTCAAAGAGGAATCTAGTTTTTCAATTTTACTAATGCCTTCATTAGACAAAGAATCAGTATCAAAAACTGCAATTTGAACGTTAGTTATATTGTAAGCTAACTTTTCCATACTACCACTAAAATCTCTAAGGAGACTAGTTGCACTATCCATTTCTTGACTTTGCTTAACCGTTGCATTACTTAGTGTGCTTGCAGAATCAGAAATGTCATTGATTGAATGTGCGATATTATCGCTTGTAGTTTTTAATATATTGACTTCAGAAACAATATCTTGCGAAATTCCTGAAGGTTTTGTAATTACCTCTTTAGTATCATTATTTATGGTACTACTAGTATTAGTGGCTTCATTCTTAGTAAAAAGACCCATAAAAATCTCCCCCTCTTTGTCTGGATGTATATATTATATCATAATAATATATTCGGATAAAAATAAAATTTCTGAATATTCTATATCATATTGTTTTTAAGTGAATCCTTGCCATTTCTGGCTAAGTCCTTAAGTTTCTGAGAAGCGCCTACAGTAGAAAATACCTTAGAATACCATGTTAGAGCTTCCTTTTCGTTATTAGTCCTTCTATAAAGTTCCCCAATTAAATATGAGATAGAATCTCTTTGCATACCGTAAATTGGGAAATCCTCCATACTATATGCATCTAAAAAGGCAGTTATAGATTGTTTTAAAAATGCCATTTCCTTCTCTACATCCTTTTTTAGTCTATACATCCATGCTAATTTTAGCAAAATCATAGCTTTTGTACTATTAGGCTTCTCAATAATCATAGATGTTACAAGAGCTAATTTATATCTTTCTATTGCATTATCTACAGTTAAGCTTTCAGGATAAACTCTTGGGGTCCATTTTTTAGTTATACCGTCAAGCACAAGTTCCTTTTGGAAGCTTTTTATCTTTGGGAAATCTGCTTTCATAGAGGAATATCCACAATGATTGCACATCCAAACGTCGTAAAAATAAGGATTTACTACTGAATATCTTATGAAAAAGTCAGAGTCCTTGGATGTAATTCTCGGAGAATTAACCTTTACAATTTTCACCTTGAATTTGTTTTCACATATTGGACAGACAATTTCTTTATCATATGTATGTTTTAGTACATCGTTATCAGTCATTTCTATTACCTTTCAATTTACATAATTTTTATAATGCAATTATAACATAATTTTTTTATTTATAAAAAAAAACTTTTTGATATAATATAATGTAGAAGGAATAAATGAGGGTGGTTTTTATGGCAAGTACGAATTGGAAGAGCTTTCTCATGCCTTATGAACAAGCGGTAGAAGAACTTAAGGTAAAGCTTAAAAGTATTAGAAAAGAATATAGAAGAAATAATGAGTACTCACCTGTTGAATTTGTGACAGGAAGAGTAAAAGAAGTATCTAGTATATTAGAGAAGGCCAATAAATTTGAAATACCAATAAGTAGAGTTGGATATGAATTAGAGGATATTGCAGGTATAAGAATTATGTGCCAATTCGTAGATGATATAGATACTGTCGTAGGAATATTAAGAGGCAGAAAAGATATGCAAATACTCTACGAAAAAGACTATGTAAGAAGTGTAAAACAAAGTGGTTATAGAAGTTATCATATGATAATAAAATACCCAGTAAATATGGCAAGTGGACCAGTTGAGATTTTAGCAGAATTCCAAATTAGAACATTAGCTATGAATTTCTGGGCTACTATTGAGCATTCATTAAATTACAAGTATAAACAGCAGATTCCTTTTGAATTAAAAGAAAAGTTAAAGAGTGCAGCAGATGCAGCATTTAAACTAGATGAAGAGATGTTGGAAATAAAAGATGAAATAAAGGATGCTCAAAAGTTATTTGAGGTAAAATCAGATATAATTTCTACTATAATGAGTCAAATATTAACCCTTAAGTCATTGGGAAGAGTCGGAGAAGCAAACAGACATGAAAGATCTTTGAATAAGTTAATTGAAGAAGGAGAAGTATGGCAACTTAATAATTTATTATTTGCTATAAATAAGGATATAGATAAATTTGGGGAGAATTAGTGAAATTTTAAAAGAAAGAACTCGTAGAAATATTTTTGCGGGTTTTCTTTTTAATTATTAAGTAATAATAGTTATTATATGATACAATGTAAATGTAATAATATATATGGGAGAAAAATTATGGATGATAGAATTTTATTAAAACAAGTTAAAGAGAATCCTATGGTAATTGAGAATATTGAAAATCCAAGTTTTGAAGTTATATTGGCAGCTATTAAGAAAAACGGAATAGCAATTAAATTTGTAAAGAATCCATCTTTTGAATTGAAGAGAGAAGCAATAAAGAGTAATCCTTTAGCAATTCAATACATTGAAGATGTGGAAGATGGTTTAGGAAAATTAGCTGTAAATTTGCTTTGGAATTCATTAAAGTTTATAAAAAATCCATCCTATGAAGTTCAAAAAGAAGCAATTAATACTAGAGGATGGGCAATACAATATATTGAAAATCCCAATGAGGAGTTATGTTTATTAGCTGTAATTAGAGATTATGATGCTATAAAATATATAGAAAATCCTTCGGGAAAAGTGCAAATTAAGGCTATAGAAAATTCATGGCAAGCTATAAAATATATAAAAGAACCTTCATTAATCGTAAAAAGAAAAGCGATTGTAGAAGATGAAGAAGCTATACATTTTATTCGTAGCTATGATATAGATCAGCTAAAGATTTTTATTGGAGATAATATAAAGATAGTTAAATATTTGTATGAATCTATAGAGCCAGAGCTAGTAGTAGAAGTATTAGTGAACAAATTAGAGAATGATGAGTTTACAAAAGAATATATGAAGGACTTTTTGGAATTGGAAATTTTAGAAATGGATAAGATTAGTTTAGTGTTAGAATATGGAACTAAAAGAGAAAGAAAGTTATTAGTTGATTATAAACTTTCCAAGTAGAAGAGGTGATGAAATGAAATATTCAGAAGTTTTAGGGACTATAAACTTGATAATTGAAACAGATGAGGTTCCCCTAATAGTTGGAGAAAGTGGGATAGGAAAGACTGCTTTGGTTCATGAACTAGCAAGAGAAAATAAATATCATTTAGTTATAATAGATGCTAATCTTCTTAAAGAAGGAGAAATTGGTGGGCTTCCAACAGTAAATAATTGGGAAACGGTATATGCAACTCATTATAAATTAGTTGAAATAAAGAGAGCTCTAGAAGAAGGCAAAAGAGTTTTATTATTTGTAGACGAATTAAACAGATGTGAACATGCAGTGCAACAAGAACTTATGAACCTTATATTAAATAGAGAGATAAATGGATACAGTTTGGGGGAAAATGTAAGTATAATAGCAGCCATGAATCCATCAAGTAAATATGATAATTTTAGAGATAGTGAGTATCAAGTTGTGGATATGGATCTAGCTCAAGAAGATAGATTTGTTTGGATAGAGATGGATTCAGATATAAAGGAATGGATAAAGTGGGGAATGGGGAAAGGTGAGATTCATGCAGATATAATTGAATTTTTATCTGCTTTTCCTGAGTATTTTCATACTCCAGGTTCAAGAGAGAACTTAAAGGCAACACCAAGAAGTTGGGAAAGGGTATCGAAGGCATATAAAATATATAAAGCACCTGGAAGTAAATATTCATTAAATATATTTCTAAATGTAGTTAGAGGTAATGTAGGGGAAAGTATATGTATAGATTTTGCAAATTACATATCAAATATAAAAAAACAACTAATATCTCCTGAAAAGTTATTTAATTATGAGGTTTTACCTGTTGAAATAAAAGAGGAAATAGAAGGTGAATCTCATTCAAGGTTATACATTTTGATGAAAAATTCATTAAGTTATATAGAAAAGAAGGACAATGAAAGTAATATTATTAGGCTGTCAGAAATTTTAAAGCTTTATCCAAGAGATTTAAGGCTTGGAATTATGAAAGAAATCAGAAAAGATTATAGAAAGAATTTATATGAAAAGTTATTAGATTGTGATGAATTTCTAGAGAGCTTCTTTGAAATCTATACTAGAGTGTAGGTGAAAAATATGTTTGAAGAAAAAAGGCAAAGACTTTTAAAAAAAGCCATGGATATGAAGTTTACAGAAGATTTGAAGAGTGACTTCATTAAAGAATTTTTTGATTTTGTAGGCAGTGTAATAATATATATGGTGGATGGTGAAGATGATTTTTTCGGAACATTTATGTTAAGGATTGAAAGAAGTATTAGGTTAGATATTAGTTGGCCTATATCAACTTTGCCAAGGGTTTCTGGATTTATAATGTATTTTAATCCAATTTTATTTTTGCAGTTAACAAAAAAAGAGATGGTAGCATTATTTAAACATGAAATATATCATATTATGTATTCTCATTATGAGAGAGTAAATAGCTTGAAAAATAGTTATAGTAGTGAAGCGATTTCTATAGCAATAGATATATCAGTTAATCAATTTATAAAAAACTTACCTGCAAATGCAAAGAAAATAGAAGGTGTTAATAGGGAGTATAACATAGATTTAAAAGGTGATAGAAGCATAGAAGAATATGCAAAAGCTATTCAAGGCTCTATTAATAAGCGGATGACTAATAGTGATAAGAATGTAAAAAGTGATACTATAGTTAGAGAAATTGATATTACAAAAGCGCATAAGTTATGGGAAAATAGCGAACTGGCAAAAAAAACTGCAGAAGAAAATGCTAAGAAAATAGCTATAGGTATTAATGGTGAAAATGCTCCGGAAGATTTAAAGAAAATAATTAAATCATTTCATGAAAAAGAGGAATTATCTTGGGAACAAATTTTAAGAAGGCTCATTCCATCAGTAAAAAGTGGTTATAGAAAGACAATTACGAGAAGGGACAGAAGGCAACCAGATAGAATGGATTTAAGGGGGAAACTTCCGAACAGTGTTCCAGAGATAATAATTGCTATAGATATAAGTGCTAGTATGACAGATGAAGATATTAGAAAAATAATGATAGAAGTATTAGCTATTACCGCTAGTAGAAGAGGCAGAATAAAGGTTATAGAGTGTGATGATGAAATACGTAGTGTGTATTCATTAAAATTAATAAAGGATATAAGAAAAAGGACAGCTAATAACGGATCTACAAAATTTTCTCCAGTTTTTGAATATATTAAAGAAGAGGGATTTAAGGATAGTATAGTAATATATTTTACAGATGGAGTTGGAGAAGAGGTATTATCTATTAGGCCCATAGTTAAGAAAATTATATGGGTAATTATAGGAGAAGAAAATTTGTCTTTAAAAAATCATTATGGAATAGTAAAGAGAATAAAAAGTAGTAGGAAAGTTGGAGAAGGAAAAAGTACCGCACTAGATATGGTAAGAGAAGTAATACATGATTGGGCTAGATAATTTTAATATTGTTGTAATAGAGGACTAATTTATTAAATTGGTCCTTTTTTATGTGAAAAATTTTTGCTTTTTCAAAAAAATATAATTAAAAATAAATTTAATTTAGAAATACTAAAAACAAACATTAATTTATGCAAAATAAGTCGATATTATGGTATAATTATCGCATTAACATAAAATAAACAATCAGGGGATACATATGGAAAATAAGGATTCAAAAGAGCTTAAGATATTAAAGATAGTAATGTTTATATTACCTTTTATTTTTGGAATTTACTATGAGTTTACAGCATTTTTAACATGTGCTATATTATGCACTTATTTGATCTATTTAATTTCAAAAAGAAAATCTGTTAAATTATTTATTAATGTTGTTGTTATTTCAATTATAATTTTTATAATTTCATATCTATTAGTGACGGTTTATTCAATAGATAAGGGAATAGCATTTGTTGGATTTTTAAGAATATTAGCTATTCTCCCGTTTTTAGTTATTTTAATGCAATTTGAAAAAGAACAATTAAATGAAGTTTTTTCTGTAATTCCGTATTCAGGAGGAAGCATGGTTTTAATATGCATAGGAGCTTTGCTATTTCCGAATCTTAAAGAAAGCTTTTATATGGCAGATAGATTAGGTGGATTCTTTCAGTATTCTAATACTTTTGCCTTATTTTTATTAATTGGAGTTATAGTAATAGGCTACAAGAAAGAGATTGGCTTTAAAGAACAAGGTATTTTATCAGTTTTGCTAGTAGGAATTTTAATGACAGGAAGTAGAAGTGTTTTTGTTGTTACAGTAATATCACTTATTGTTCTATTTATTACAAATAAAGATTTACGTAAGTTTTTAATGACGCTATCTATAATTCTATTTGTTTTTTCTATAATCTTTGTAGCTGTTACAGGAAGCTATCAAAGTTTTGGCCGATTTTTAACCATTTCTTCAGAATCAAGTACATTACTTGGAAGATTGCTTTATTATAAAGATGGAATAAGACTTTTTATGAACAAACCACTTGGTTTAGGATATATGGGATATTACTATATGGAACCATTAATTCAGACTGGGGAGTATTCAATAAAATATATACATAATGATTTTTTACAAATAGCTTTAGATGCAGGGATAATTGCAGCTATTGCATTTATTATTTCAATTATAAGTAGCTTATCTTCAAAAGGCCTTAATAAAATGCATAAGCATGTAATTATAGTTATAGCTGGATTGTCTATTTTTGATTTCAATCTACAATTTTTAATTGTTTTTTTAATACTTATAATGGCTTTAGATTATAGACAAGCTTCTTCTAAAGTTATTTTTATTAAAAAAAGAAGAAAGTTAACAATTTCTTATGGAATTTTAGGGGTAACTGCAATTTTAAGTTTATATTTTTTTATAGCATTTTTTGCTGAATACAAGGAGAGTTATAAGATAGCTGCTGAGTTATATCCTGGAAATACTATAGCTAAAACTAAATTGCTATTAAGTGCAGATTCAAAGGAAAAAGCTAGGAATTTAGCTGACGATATATTAGAAAGAAACAAAATGTCTTACCTTTCTTATAATGCAAAGGCTTTAGTAGCAGCAATGGATGGAAAGTTTGAGGATATGGTTTTTTATAAAAAGAAAACATTAAATATAGCCAAATATTCTATTAATGAATATGAGGATTATATAAAGCTCTTAGCAAGAGCTATTAACTATTATGAAAGGGTGGGAGATGATACTTCAAGAGAAAAATATGTAGGATATATTAAGGAAGTTCCTAATATGCTTAGAAATATTGAAGAACAAACAGATGAATTAGCTTTTAAAGTTAAAGACAAACCAAACTTTGAATTATCAGAGCAAACGAAAAAATATATTGAATTTTTAGGGGGAGAATAATGAAAAAGGGATTTAGTACAATGGTTGCAGTAATCATGGCTGCGTTACTAACAATAATGTCAACATCAAAAACAGTTGAGGCGTTAGCTACATTAAGTGGAGATGGAATAATCAATATTACAGATACATATTTTTTACAAGCATTAAGAGATAGAGGAGTTGATACTAATAATGATGGTAAAATTAGTGTTAGCGAAATGGAAAAGCTGCAGGGATTATCTATATATGATCCTAATGGGCAAATAGCTGATCTATCAGGAATTGAATATGCTAAAAACGTAACCTCTCTTAATTTATATGTTTCTTCGAAGATAAGGAATGTTAACTTTGTTAGTAATATGCCTAAGTTAACGTATCTAGGAGTAACTATAAATGGTAATGTTGATAATTATACTTTAGATATAAGTCAGATTAGTAATTTAACTGAATTAGGGAGCCTTAAACTGGATAGTTGTGGTATTACTGATATTAGTGTATTGAAAAACTTAACTTATTTAATGAGTTTATCATTAAATAATAATAAGATAACAGACATAAGCTCACTAGGAGGGCTGATAAATTTAAATATTCTTGATTTAAATTATAATAACATTACAGACATAACACCTTTGAAAAATTTAACTGGCCTACGTGTAGCAGATTTATCTGGAAATAATATTTCTGATGCAGCAAAGTTTGATGTGCTTAGAATATCGGTTAAGCAAATGTATAAGGGACAAAGGAAACTAGGTGAAGTTCTTCCGATTGGATTGTTAGATGGAGTTTCAGTATCTACAGATACAAATAATATTATTTCATTAGGGGATACGGAGAGTTCTGAAAATATTATTGGAGTAAATCAAGGTACTGCAACAATAAAGTTACAATATGGAGATTTAACAAAAATATCCACTATAAAGGTAGATGGAATTGATGCAGATCAACCTATTGAAGGAAGTACAGATGTTACTACAGAATTCTATAATAGAGCAGCATTAAATTCAAAAGGTGAGTTATGGAATTTATCAGATAATGGACCTAATATAGTTATGAATGGTGTGAAAAAATATGTGGCTTATGATGCTTATGAAGGAGATTACCAATCTCCAGAAAGTCGTAGACTAGCAATAGATAATAACAATGCTCTTTGGTCTTGGGCTGGAGATATATATTCAAATGGAGAAAATGTATCTTTTCAAGACAATAAAAGAGAAATGGAAAATGTAAAGTATGTTAATACTCGTTATGCAGTAACATATAGTGGGGAACTGTGGGATTACTGTAAGGATGATGGTAAGTTACTTGATAATGTAAAAGAAGTTGAGAGAATAAATAATAGTATCGAAGGAAGAGATGTAAAAATAGGAACTGAGGTATTAAAAACAGATAATACTTTATGGGTTAGACGTGATGGAAACCTTCAAGAAACTTCTAAAGCTTTTGCAAAAGTTGATGATGGAGTAAAAGAGCTTGTTAGTGGTGGGAAATTCTTAAAAAGTGGATATATAAAAGGTGATGGGACTTACTGGCAAGGTAATGAAGGGGCTGCAGGGAATATTGAATTTACAAAGATTACAGATAACGTTATGTCAGTAATAGAAGGCTTTATCGTTAAATCAGATGGAACTGTAATGTCACCTGACAATAGTAAAGTTGTATTGACTACCGGACTAAAAGCAGTAAAAGATAATGAATTTTTAGTTGATAATAATAATACATTATGGTCTTGGAATCCCTATTCAGGAGCAGTAAAAATTACAGATGGGTTTAAAGAATTTACTGAAAGTGGATTTATGAAAGTTGATGGTACTCTCTATGACTATCACAATAATCCAATAGATTATATTAAAGATGTATTTGGTTATAATGTTATGAATGGAGAAGTGAAGCTAGGAACGGATAATGTGCTTTATTCATCAGGAGTTAAAATATTAACTAATGTTAATAATATATATTCATATAATTATGGAAATGAGCCAATTTATGCAGCAAGAGTGGATGGAAGCATATGGCAAGTAGGTAACATGGTTCCTACAAAATTGATGAATTTAAGTTCTGATATAAATCATGATGGAATAGTAAATATGACTGACTTGGCTTTTGTTGGAAGTAAGTATAAAGCTACATCAACTTCAGGAAGTTATAATAGTGAGTGTGACTTCAATAAAGATAATATAATAGATATATATGATATAGTAACTATAGCTAGAAAATTATAAATTTAATAAATAAAAACCCATTAAGATACCAAAGAGAAATTTTTGGTATCTTTTTGTATAAAATGTTATTGTTTACTAAAAAAACAACAATTATAATTAAATTTGTAAGGGGTGGAATAATGTGAATAAAAAGAGATTGAGTTTTATATTAATAATTTTGCTTTCAGTTTCATGGTTTTTTAGCGGTTATGTAGAAAAGATAAATGCATTAACTATTACGTCAGGAGATTATGAGTTTGATCAGGAGACCGGAACAATAGTAAAATACAAGGGGGTAGATACTACTATAGTAATTCCAGATAAGATAAATAATATATCAGTGGAATCTATAGGAGAGAAAGCTTTTGAGAAGTGTTCTAATATTAAGGAGGTAGTTTTACCTAATGGGTTGAAGAATATAGGGGATTTTGCTTTTCGCTATTGCAATAGTATTAAAGAAATAAATATACCTGAAAGTGTTAGATCTATAGGAAAACTTGCTTTTGGAGAATGTTCTAATGTTCAAAATATCTTACTACCTAATGATTTGGGGAAAATAGGTGAAATGGCGTTTAGTGAATGCACTAGTATTACTAAAATAACAATACCTAAAAATATTGGGGAAATTGGAGATTTTGCTTTTGATAGATGTACTGGTATTCAAGAAGTTATAGTACCAAGTAATGTTAAAAGAATAGGAATTTATTGTTTTCGTGATTGTAGTAAAATAGTAAAATTGACAATTGAATATGGAGTTGAGGAAATAGGAAGAGGTGCATTTACGGGGTGTAAAGAAATACAAGAAACTACTATACCAGGAAGTGTTTCTCTGATAGGAGAATATGCCTTTAATAAATGCGATAATCTTAAGAAGGTTGAAATAGATAATGGGGTTAAAAAAATAGGATCAAGTGCATTTGCTGAATGTACAAATCTTGCTGAAGCATCAATTCCATCATCAGTAGAAAGTATAGGTGATAGTGCTTTTCAATACTGTCATTATTTTAAAACTTTAACTATGGGGGAAGGAATAAAGAGTATTGGTAAATATGCATTTAACGAATGTGATATAGAAGATATAACTATACCTAATAGTGTTACATCCATAGCAAAATATGCATTTTCAAATGCGGGATCTACTAGTATATGGATAAGTAAAGCTTCACAAATAGAACCAGAAGCTTTTGGATATATGGATAATCCAAGTAATATATATGTTACAGGAAATCCAACAGAAGATGAGATAAATTCCTTCAAAAAGAATTTTAGTAGCTATATAGATTTTAATAGTATAAAGTTTGTTAGTGTTTTATGCAAGGAAGATATAGATAATAATAAAAAAGTAGAAATAGCTGATGTGGCAAGTTTGGCTGTTAATTATAATGCTTTAAAAGGTGATAGTAAATATAAAAGTGAAATGGATATAAACGGGGATGGAATAATTGATATTTATGATTTAGTAAGAGTAGCTAAAAAATGCAATTCATAGTTAGATCTAATAGTAAAGATTAGCTCTTTTCTACTAAGAAAGCGAATTAAGGATAAACAATATAAATTAAAGAGTAATTCTGATATAATAACTGTGTTAATTATAGGTTGTAGTAGTTAAAATGATAAAAAATATAAATAATGAGGTGTCTTTTTGAAGATTATAGAAAATACAAATAAAAGAAAATTCAAATTAGAAGAAATTATTCAGAAGTATTACTGGATTTTTATTGTTATAGAAGTAGTATTTTTAGCTTTCATATGTTTTTGGAATTTAGGTGAGTTTCCAGTTAGAGATTGGGATGAATCTAGACATGGTGTGAGTGCTTACGAAATGATGAAGAATAATGAAAATATAATTAATACTTATAATTACGAGAATGATTATTGGAATCTAAAACCACCTTTAAGTTTTAATTTAATAATTATTGCATTTAAAGTGCTTGGTACTACCATATTAGCTTTTAGGATCCCTTCAGCAATAGCTATGGTACTGACAGGAATTATAGTAGCTTTTTTTATTGCAAAAAGATATGGCAAAGTAGAATCATTGATTTCATTGATTGCATTTTCAGCTTGTAGCCCTTTATATAGGATTCATACAGGAAGACATGGAGATGCAGATGCTTTATTTATTTTATTTTTTACAATTTCAATGATATCTATGTTATGGATAGAAAAAAGCAAAAAAGCTTTATATATGTGTGGATTTTCTTTTGCCCTAGCATTTTTGACAAAGAGTTGGCATGCATTTGTTATTGTGGCTATTGGAGGATTATTCTTAATATTTACTGGATATATAAAGAAATATAAGATAAAACAATGGATATTATTCTTTTTGTCTTTTGCTGCCCCAATTGGATTATGGATTATAGCCAGAATCGTAGAAGATGGAACTAAGTTTTTAGTAGAAATGGTGAGATATGATTTATTAAAACGAAGTAGTGAGGCAATAGAAGGAAATAAGGGGTCTATATTTTATTATGCCAGATATATATTATTAAATGGTACTTCACTTGTTATTGCTTTAGGGCTAATTATAGTGGTTGGATGTCTATTCTATTATAAAAATTGGATGATGGTGAAAAGTGATGTTATAGGATATAGTTTATGGATTGTAGTTCCTTTTGTATTGTTCAGTGTAGCTAAAACTAAATTGGACTGGTATATAATACCTATGTATATTCCAATAATAATAGTTGGATCAATCCTTTTTGGAAAACTATTAAGTGAAACAAGCGTTAATAGAGTAATTAAAATAGGCTTAAGTATAATACTAGCTGTTGGACTAAGTTATGAAGGATATAATTTAATTAAATATATTAATAATCCACCGAAAGACGAATTGCAAACATTTATGATGAATACATTAAAAAATAACGAAAATATAAGAGGTAGAGAAACATATATTCAAGTAGAAGACTCGGAAGGTAAAGGATGGAGGCAAAGTCAACTTTTAGTTGGAGAACTATATGGAGATTTAAAGTGCAAAGAAGGTGGAGTAGAAGGATTTGCTGCTAACCAAGATGCTATGCTAATAACGAAAAAAGATATGTACTTACAAAATGCTGAAATATTTAAAAACTACGAAGTTGTAAGAGAAAACGAAACTTATATTATAATTAAGAAACAATAGATAAAAAGATTTTGGTGAAATATTTAGATATTTCACCAAAATCTTTTTTTATTTATCTAAGAATATATAATCATTCATTTGTTTTGCTGTTTCATTAATATCGAAGACATAATAGTATATTCCATTAATCATTTGTCCTTCCCCGCAATCATCTCTTGGAAACCTATCTTGAATTAACTCATGAGAAGAAAGAGAGTTTATCTTAAAAGCTAGAGATATAATGTCTGTAGAAGTCATATTAGTATTTATAAGTGGTAATAATTCTTTTAAAAAACCAGGGTAAGAGGTAGTAGAAGTACTTTTAAGTTTATTAAATAAAGCAGTAAGAATAGTTCTATGTCTATGACTTCTTTCAAAATCTCCGCCAGCTGTATATCTTATTCTGGAGTAAGCAAGAGTTTGAGATCCGTTTAATTTTTGTGTTCCAGAAGATGACAGTTGAGATGTACTATTTTCATTTATTAATTTTAGTTCCTCGTCAGTTATAGTTATATCAATTCCTCCAATGGAATCAATGAGTTTGGGAAGTGAAGAGAAATTTACAGATAAAAAATCTTTAATATTTAAGTTGAAGTTTCTATTTAATGTTTTGATTGCAAGGGTAGGGCCTCCATTTTCAGTTCCATCAACTGAGCCGAATGCATAAGCATGATTAATTTTATCTTTACCATCTCTTCCAGGAATCTCAACATAGGAATCTCTTATTATCGAAGATATCTTTAATTTATTATGTTTTTTATCAATAGTAAGTATCATAATAGAATCAGAGCGTCCAATTTCCTCGTCTTTTGAATCAATACCAAAAATAGCTATATTTCTAATTTCATCTAAATCTACCTCGTTGGTTATATTTGGACTAATTTCCAAGTTACTAGTATCTAGTTTGACTGTATTAATTTTGCCTAATGTTTTAAAAGTGTAAGTAAAGAATGCTATAAATAGGATAAGAATTAAAATAATTATTCCAATAATTATTTTGACTGGTTTAGTGATTTTTTTTTGCTTTCGCATAAGCGATATATCCTTCCATTGATAAATAATCATAATATTATATGAAATATTTGGAAAATGTTTACAAGTAATAAATGTGTTTAATAAATATTTAATATTTACAAAGCAAAGACTAGTATATAATATATAAAGTAAGGTAATTAAAATGATTAAGGAGTTACAGTATGGAAAAAAAGAGCAAAGTAAAATGGAGTACTAAGAGGAAAGTAATAGTTATATTATCATCTATTATAGGAGTTATATTACTGTGCATATTAGGAGTAGTTGGTTATGGATATTACGTTTATAGCAAGATGGATACGGTACAGATAAATAGAGAAGAAGTTCTAAATGAAGAAGGAAAAAAAGAGGAATCTAAACATATTATTAATGTAGCTTTATTTGGAGTAGATAGAGGAGAGAAGGATGGCGGAGAAGATGGAATGAAAGGTCTATCCGACTCAAATATTATTTTGACTATAAATGAAGATAAGAAGGAAATAAAAGTATCTTCAATTATGAGAGACACTTACGTTACTATTCCAGGTTATGGTGATAGTATAATCAATCAAGCTATGTATGAAGGTGGACCGGAACTTATGCTTAAAACTATTAATACAAACTTCGATTTAGATATTGATAAGTTTATAGGGGTTAACCTAAATACCTTACCTCAGTTAATTGATAAGTTGGGTGGATTAGATTTTGAAGTAGATAGTGATGAATTTAAGTTTATCAATAGTTATATTGATAATATTAATAGTAAGAACAATACCAACATAGCTCATTTGAAGAGTCCAGGAAAACAACATTTAAATGGAACACAGGCAACAGCTTACTGTAGAATTAGGTATACAGAAGGTACGGATTTTAAAAGAACTGAAAGGCAAAGAAATGTATTAACACTTATAGCTAAAAAGTTAAGTGCTATGTCAGTTGGTGAATTAAATTCTTTTGTACTTGAAGAATTGCCAATAGTAAAAACAAATCTTAGTTATGGAGAAATTGTTTCAATAGGTAAAGCTATATTAAATATAGGGACAGGAAATATACAACAGAATAGATTTCCAAATGATGGAGATCACTGGAGTACTGGTACATTTGGTGATTATAAGTTAAATATAGATAAGCAAGCAACAACTGAGAAGATGCATAAGTTTATTTATGAGTAAAATAAAAAAAGTGGATTTTTAATAAATCCACTTTTTTATATTAGTGACATCCGCCACCACAAGAACCACAGCCACCTTCTGGAGCTATAACTGGTCTTAATGAAAGACCTCTTCCTTCATTCTCTTCAGATGAAAGAATTATAAATCCTCCAAATTCATCTATTAGAGTTTTTTCAGCTATAAAGTTAATATCATTAATTGTTTCAGTTATATCAGAATCAGTTGATTGACTTACTGATATATTGAAAGCAGGGCCGCTACATGCGTAACCAGCTAAGTTGATTCTTATATTATAACCTTCAACTTTATTTTCATCTAAGAATTCCTTGAATTCATTATATGCTTCATCACTTATTGTAATGTTCTTCATAAAATTCACCTTCTTTAATTGATAATTTTTATTATTTAGTATAGTATAACATACTACTAATTAATTTCAAGAAGTTTTTATAAAGACTATTCAGGCAGTAATAAAATAGGTATAATATTATATAAATGGGTAAAAATCTTCCGGAGAATATATACTAAAGATACATTATAAGACTAAATAAGGGGATTAAGTTAATGAGACCATATGAAGGTGTTTTTATTGCAAGTAAGATAGAAGAATATAATTTATTAATCAATGAAGCTAAAAGTGGTGAGTGTAGCATTTCTAAAAGAGAAGGTATAAAAGAAGGATATCTTTATGAAAAGGATGAAGAGATAAAAACTAGAATTCCAGAGCTTTTACAAAGAAATAAACTTTCTATGAGGGTAGGACCAAAGGAAATTCAAGGGTGTTATGAGGCTATAAAATGGGCTAAAGGTAAAGTTGCTATAGTTGGACTAGGCCTTGGATATCTTGCTCAAGAAATGTCTAAGAAAAAAGATGTTAAAGAAGTTATAGTATATGAAATAAATTCAGATGTAATTAAGTTATATAATAGAAACTTCTCCCAAAATGAAAAGATTAAAATTATTGAAGGAGATGCTTATAAAGCAACGAAACAGAAATTTGATTTTTTCTTTGTAGATATATATGGTTATGAGTTAAGTTTAAGGGTAGTAGAAGATTACATTAAATTTAATGAAATACATGAAATACAAGAGTATTCATTTTGGGGAATGGAACATTTTCTTTTAAGCTGTTCGTATGAAGAAATAGTATGGGTATATATACCAGAACTTTGGATGGAAATGAGTAAAGATATTTCAAGAGAATTAGAAAAATCAGGATATATGGATTACTATAAGCAGTTAGATGAAAAGTTAGTTAGTGAAGTATTAGCTGCTTTCAAGGTAGTGTTAAATGAAGGTGAAGATGAATAAAAAGAGCCATAAGGCTCTTTTTATTTTACAACTATATTAACAAGTCTTCCTTTGATTACTATAACTTTAACTACAGTTTTTCCTTCAGTAGTGCTCTTTATAGTTTCATCATTTAGTGCAGCAGCTTTTATTCCTTCTTCATCTAGATCGGAAGCTACATTTATTCTATTTTTAATCTTACCATTAACTTGGATAGCTATTTCAACTTCATCTTTAACTAAAGCATTAGGATCAAATAATGGCCACTTTTCATTAAATACAGATGTTGTATATCCTAAATCACTCCATTCTTCTTCAGAGAAATGAGGTGCAAATGGTGCAAGTAATTTAACAAAGTCAGTGCAAACTTCTTTTAAGAAGTCTAAATTCTTAGTTCCCTCTTGCATATATTTAGATAGTGCATTAACAAATTCCATCATTCTTGCAATAGCAGTGTTAAATTGCATTTTATCTCCGTCTTCAGTAACACCTTTAATGGCATTATGTCTCCAGAAGTTTAATTCTTTTTCAGCTTTATCTATTGAAGATTTACCATTTCTAGCCTTTATAGCATCATTAGATGATTCTAAAGTTCTTTCAATTCTATCCACAAATCTTGCAACAGATTTAATTCCATCATCGCTCCAAGCTCCACCTTCAGTGTAAGCAAAACCAAACATTAAATACATTCTAAACACATCAGCACCATATTGGCTAATATAAGTATCTGGAGAAATTGTATTTCCTTTTGATTTACTCATCTTAAGTCCATCAGGTCCTAATATAAGTCCTTGATGAGTTAATGATTTAAATGGTTCATCAAACTTTAAGTATCCCATATCTCTTAATGCCTTAGTTATGAATCTTGCATAAAGAAGATGCATACAAGCATGTTCAGGTCCGCCAACATATTTATCAACTGGAAGCATTTTATTTATTACTTCTGGATTAAATGGCATATCAGCATTTTTGTTATCAGGATATCTTAGGTAATACCATGATGAACATACAAATGTATCTAAAGTATCGCATTCTCTTGTAGCTTTACCACCACAATGTGGGCAAGTTGTATTTAAGAATTCCTCGCTTTTAGCAAGTGGTGATTTACCATCTGGAGCAAATTCAACATCATAAGGTAATTTAACTGGAAGATCCTTTTCAGGGACAGGAACAATTCCACACTTATCACAGTAGACAACTGGAATTGGAGCTCCCCAATATCTTTGTCTTGAAACTAGCCAGTCTCTTAATCTATAATTAACTTTTTGAGAACCTAAATTTTCTTTAGCTAATTTCTCAACTATTTTAACTTTACCTTCTTCTGTAGTTAAACCATCAAATTCACCAGAGTTTACTATAACTCCATATTCGCAGTAAGGAAGTTCAACTTCTTCACCTTTCTTGTTAGTTATAACTCTTTCTATTGGTAAATTAAATTTAGTAGCAAAAGCAAAGTCTCTTTCATCATGAGCAGGAACGGCCATAACAGCGCCAGTACCATAGCTTACAAGAACATAATCAGAAATCCATATTGGGACTTCTTTTCCGTTTATAGGATTTATAGCATAGGATCCAGTGAATACTCCTGTCTTTTCTTTTGAAATAGATTGTCTTTCGATTTCTGATTGTTTAGCTGAAACTTCTTTATATTCTTCAACCGCATCTTTATATTCAGTAAGAGTTAATTTATCAACTAATTTATTTTCAGGTGCTAAAACAACATAAGTAACACCATTTAAAGTATCAACTCTTGTAGTAAATACATTAAAGCTTAAATCAGAATTTTTAACCTTAAATGTAACTTCAGCTCCAGTGGATTTACCAATCCAGTGTTTTTGCATAGCAACAGTTTTTTCTGGCCAATCTAAATCATCTAATTTATCAAGTAATTCATCAGCGTAATCAGTTATTTTAAAGAACCATTGAGTTAATTCCTTCTTAGTAACTTCACTTGAACATCTTTCACACTCACCATCAATAACTTGCTCATTAGCAAGAACTGTGTTACATGATGGACACCAGTTTACAGGAGCTTTTTTTCTATAAGCTAAACCTTTTTCATAAAGTTTTAAGAATAACCATTGAGTCCATTTATAATAATCAGCGTCACAAGTTACAACTTCATTTTCCCAGTTAAACATAGCGCCCATAGCTTTTAATTGTTGTTCCATAGTTTTTATATTTTTGTAAGTAGAATCTTGTGGATGAATTCCTGTTTTTATTGCAAAGTTTTCAGCAGGTAATCCAAAAGCATCAAATCCCATAGGTTGGAATACATTGTATCCTTCCATTCTCTTCATTCTAGCCCATGAATCAACTGGACCATAATTGAACCAATGACCTGCATGTAATTGACTACCTGATGGATAAGAGAACATTTCAAGAGTATAAAGTTTTTTATCTAAATTTTCGGCGTTGAATTTATAAAGATTATTATTTTCCCAAATTTCTTGCCATTTCTTATCAATACTAGTTCCGTATTTTCCCATGTTTAATTCCTCCTTAAAATAGGTAAAAATAAAAAACCTTTCATCTCTAAAATAAGAGACGAAAGGTGTATTTCCGTGGTACCACTCTAATTAGGATATTTAAAATATCCTCACTTAAAACTATAACGGGTTGCCCGTACTTGCTTCTAACAAGTATAGCTCCTAGACAAGTTCCTATACTTTTAACATTATCTTTCACCAACCGATAACTCTCTAAAGATAAAATATATAGTACTACTTCTACTCAACGCAAACTATAAAATTATTAACAATATAAGTAATTATATAGTTTTAAAGGTTTAAAGTCAACTAGAGGAGTCCATATTAAGAGTTTTTAGTTTCTTTCGAGCTCTAATTATTCTTAAAGCTACAGCATTAGGCGTCATACCATACATTTCTCCAATTTCTTTAAGACTTTTATTGTTGAAGAACTTTTCAATACAAATATTTTTATCTATTTCTTTAAGATTACAAATTTGATTTTTTATATTTTGCAGTTTTTCTTTTTCAATTATGTTTTTTTCAACATCTTCTTTTGAACACATAACTAGATTTTCAATAGTTATATCATAAAAGTGTTTTTTCTCCATTCTTAACATATCTATAGACGTATATTTAGCAATTGCAGAAATCCAATTTTTAAATTTATCATCAGAGTAATCAAAATGATTTATACAATTCCAAACTTTAAAGAGAACGATATTAACACATTCTTCACTAAGCTCATTTGAGCGCAAATTTGAATATGCTATTCTATACACTAGATTTCCGAAGTTGTCTAACACATATAATAAAGCATCTGGATTTTGAAGTTTTAATTGATTTATAAAATTAGAATTGTTTATCATAGCATATTCTCCTTATAAAAATTTGCCCAATATGAGGTCTATAAAAAAATAAGCTATGGCAATTGCAAATATTGAAAAGTATATAATTTCAATAATTCTACCTACAGAAAATCTCTTATGAATAAAAGGTCTAGCTCCAAGATTCATAAGTAAATTTCTAACTTCGATCATATCAAGCATTGTGCCTATTAAATAATAAGTAGTTACATTTTCATTAGACCAGTAATCTATATCAATTATCAAATTATCTCTAGAGAGCTTTAATCTATTTTTATCTAATTTTGATATTCCTACTGATTGTATATATTTTATTGGAATAATTCTTCGGTGTTGAAGTCTGAAAAAGTTATCGAAAGAATACGAAATGAAATAATCCTTTGATATATATATTTGACAATAAAATACTGAATAAAATATCGAAAGAGTAGCATCTCTATTTTCCATTCCAGTACCAATTTGAAAAAACTTTTGGCAAAGAATTTCTTCGTCCTTTAATGGACAATCTTTACGAGCTGCTTCCAAGGCGAGTTCTTTCAATACTCTAGCATGCTTTACTCCATGAATTACATCGTCCTTTTTTGAGCCTAATTTTTCTTCCATTCTTTTTATGTTTTCTAGAGAGTTATCTATTTTTAGTCCGTAATTATTTTCAGTGAATCTTTTTATATTTTTATATAAACTTTTTTTAATTCTATTTTTTTGATTATCTGATAAAAAGACATTGGGCAAACTGCGTTCATCCACATCAATTAAATCTTTTTTACTCATGATATTTTTCTCCTTTAAATTATAACAAAATTAATCTATATTATTATAATCGTAATAAAAGAATAAATATTTCAGGTTATGTATAGAAATTTCCTTTAAAGGGAGGGGGTGACTTTTTTGTATATAAAAAATGTATAACACTTATATATATTATGTATTATTAATAGTCATATATTTTTGGTATAATTAAAAAGAAACAAAAAATATTTAATTATAGTATATTATGAGGTAGAAAAATGAAACTTAATTTTAGAAATAAAGAAAATGGTATAAAAAATATTAAAATTGCAAAAATTACTATATTATTTATCACAATTGTATTATTTGTAATTGTTGGAGTGGCAGTAATTAATAATAAGGTTTCAACAAATGAAAAAGTGGTACAAGCTACAGATAATAATTCAGAACAAAGTGAAGATAAACCCTCCTTACATAATGAAGAAACTGAAGATTCTATAAATAAAGAAAGTAATAGTAGCGTAGAAAATGTTGCATATTTAGAAAAGTATATAAAACAACAAATAAAAGGGCAAAAGCCTGATGGGGCTGATGGGAAGAAAGTTGCCTATTTAACTTTTGATGATGGTCCATCAGAAACAGTGACACCACAGATATTGGATGTTCTTAAATCTGAAAAAGTAAATGCAACTTTCTTTGTTATAGGAAAATATGTTGATAGAAGTGATACAAATAAAAATTTAGCAAAGAGGGAAATAGCAGAAGGAAATACAATTGGTATACACTCTTACTCACATGATTATAATTATTTATTTCCTAATGGAAAGATAAGTTTAGAAAATTGTATGTCTGATTTTGATAAAACAGATAAAGCTTTAAAAAATGTTTTTGGACCAGATTTTTCAACACGTGCTATAAGATTTCCTGGTGGACTAGAGACATGGAGTAAAAAAGATCCACAAGGAGCAGAAAATGTGGACAAGGCTCTACATGAAAAAGGTTGGTATCAAATTGATTGGAATTCATTATCGGGAGATGCAGAAAGTGGACATAAAAATGCAGCACAATTAACTCAGGAAGCTATAAAAACTATAGGTAAAAAAGAAAAAGTTTTGATATTAATGCATGATACCTATGGAAAAGAAGAAACAGCAAAAGCTTTACCAGGAATAATACAATATTTGAAGCAGCAAGGTTATGAATTTAAAGCTATAAAATAATTAAAAAACGCAAAATAAAAGGAATGAATTCTATAGAATTCATTCCTTCTTAGTTTATTAAATAAGCAAAAGTAATAGATTGTGAAAGTGTCATAATTTTAATTATTTTTCTTAGATTGGAGTTCTTTATATGTATAGAAAGGTATTCCTATCAGCATTAAAATAAATATCCACATAGCAGAAGTTGCTCCTGATCCATAAATAATATATATAGAATATAAAAATGCTAATATTGATAGGAATCCGTGTTTTATAAATTTTGCAAAAGTTAATTTATTACCAGACTTATAAGTTAGTAGTATTTCTGCGCAAGCACTTAATGCATAGGCAGGAATAAATGATAAAGTTGCTAAATTTATCATAAAGTTAAATGCATCTGATAAACTTGAAGAATAATTAAGCATTAACAATAAATTTGTTAGTATGCTTGATATTACAAGTGCAGCTACAGGTGTTTTGGATTTTTGATTGACTTTACTAAAGAGTTTAGGAAATAATCCATCTTCGCCAGCAGCGTATGCAGCTCTTCCAGTAGTTAGTATCCATCCACTTGCAGTTCCAGCAGCAGAGATAGCTATTCCAATAGAAATAAATGAGCCACCCCAAGATTGCCCTGTAATATTATTTATTATAGCTGAAAGTGGGGCATCAGAACTAGCAAGCTCCCTTTGAGATAATCCCCCTATAGCTAAAACTGATAGCAATATATATATAATGGTAGCTAAAATTGTTCCGATAATTGTGCTCTTTTTAATATTTACCTCTGGATTTTTTATTTCACCACCAGATAATGAGGCGCTTTCTAGTCCGATAAAAGACCAAAGGGTAACGGCTATAGCGTTTGGAAGAGTTCCAAAGCCTTGAACATCTGGTGATGAGTAAGTATTTAAATATTCTGGGTTAAATCCATATATAGCTATAACAACAAATACTAAGATAGCTGCAAGTTTTAACGTAGTCGTAATTATTCCTACTATTCCAGCTTCTTTAACACCCTTGCAGTTAATAAATGTTAGTATCCATAAAAATGTTGATGATACTAAAAATGCAACGGTACTATTAGTAGATAAGATAGGAAAGAACGGAGTTAAGTATCTAATAATAGCCGTTATAATTGCAGCATTTCCTATCCAAGAACCAATCCAAAAAGTCCAAGCAACTAAAAAAGCGGTAAATTCACCAAAAGCTTTATTTGTATATATTATAGGACCTCCTGTAGAAGGATATTTAGTTCCGAGTTTTGCAAAACTTAATGCCAATAGAAGAGAACCAAAGCCTGTTATTATCCAAGCTAATATAGTAGTATATGGACTTGATACACTAGCTAAGGTTTGGGGTGCGGTAAAAATCCCTGACCCTATCATATTTCCAATAACAATAGCAGTAGCGGCGGTAAGTCCTAGCTCTCTTTTTAATTTATTTTTATTATTATTCATTGTATTCTCCTTCAGTAAAAATAAGTCAGACTTAATTATAAGGTACATATAATATTGAGACAAGCTATTTTATACGAATTATGAAATTTCATGTATTGGAATAAAATTAGGATAAATTTAATAAATATACTATGGTTATGGATAAATATTAGGCAAAAGGAATTAATAAAGATTTTTTTAAAAAAAACACTTTACAACTAATAATAATTATTATATAATAAAACATGTAAGGAACACGCGATACAAAAGATGAGAAAATGAGATTAAAATTAAATTTAAATTTATAAATTAAGGGAGGATATTGATTATGAAAAAATTTGTATGTACAGTATGTGGTTATATTCACGAAGGAGATGTTGCGCCAGAAAAGTGTCCAGTATGTGGAGTAGGTGCTGATAAGTTTGCAGAACAAAGCGAAGGAATGGCTTATGCAGATGAACATCATATAGGAACAGCTAAGGGAGTAGACCCAAGAATTATAGAAGGATTACAAGCTAACTTTACTGGAGAATGTACTGAAGTAGGGATGTACTTAGCTATGTCAAGGCAAGCTGATAGAGAAGGATTCCCAGAAGTTGCTGAAGCTTATAAGAGAATTGCTTTCGAAGAAGCAGAACATGCAGCTAAATTTGCTGAATTATTAGGAGAAGTTGTTGATGCTGATACTAAGACTAACTTAGAAAAGAGAGTAGCGGCAGAACATGGAGCTTGCCAAGGTAAGAAGGATTTAGCTACATTAGCAAAACAACTTAATTTAGATGCAATTCATGACACAGTACATGAAATGTGTAAAGATGAAGCTAGACATGGTAAGGCATTCCAAGGTTTATTAAATAGATATTTCAAATAGGAATATGAAAAAGTTGTCTCAGAGAACTGAGACAATTTTTTTTATTTAATAATTTCTTTAACAGCATTTATTAATATTTCTTCATCATAATAGTGTATAAAGTGATCAGAATTTTTAACTACTACTTGGGATGACTTGTTTGACCAAGAGAGCATTTCTTCTTGCGATTGAAACCAAGTCTTGTTAAATTCTTTTGAAAAGGATTTTCTATTTCCAGCAGTAAGAATATATAGAGGTGTATTTTTAAAGTTTATATCTTCTTTTAATACCAATGAACAATTAGATGAAAAATTTTTAATTTCTTTTATCATATATTCATTATAAAAGTTTTTAATGTTAAGACGTTTTTTTAGTGATATTAATTCTTTGGTAGATGTATTTCCTAAAATTTTTTTCTTTACACTTGGAATTAGTGTTATAAGTCTATAAATTCCTGTAAATTTAAAGAAGGTAGCTATTCGTAAATAAACTATAGATGGAAGTTTAATTTTAGCCTTAAAAGTAGGATTAACCCCATCCTCCATTATTATACCTTGAACTTCGTGAGGATATAATTGAGCATATCTTATAATTTCTATGCTTGCCATTGAGTGACATAAAAAAATGTATGGAGGTGTATGACCACTCTCTTTTAATGAATATCTAATATCATTTACAAGATTATCTAGGCCTATAGAGGAAGAAAGATCTGGGCTAAAACCATATCCATATCTTTCGTATAAAGCAGTATTTGAAAATTTTGAAATTTTGTCTTGAAGATTGTAAAAATCACAATATGGGCTAGTAACTCCTAAGTTAGAAGCAAGAACAACAGTAGTGGGCCCAGTACCTTTGGAAAATACATTAATGTTACCATGGGGAGTTTTAACTAATTGTCCTGGGTTAACAAAATTTTTATTTTGATAAAATAAAATAATCTCTTCTAATATTAATCCTATTGTGAGTAGGGATACTATTATGAGAACTAAATATAAGAAAACCATAGTCCAACCTCTTTCCATAATTTGTTATAATATAAATATAGGATATTTTAATTAATAGGTCAACTGTAGCTTACAAGTATTATTTGCCTAATTTACATAAAAAATATATAATTTTATGTAATCATAATTCACCTAGGAGGAAAAATAAGAATGATGTTTTTAATATTTTTGATTGGTGCACTTCTGATAATAAATGTAGCATTCTGCTTATCTTTAATTTTTATCGAAAGAAAAGATCCAACAACAACCTGGGCGTGGTTATTAATAATGATTATACTGCCAGGTTTAGGGTTTATAATATATATTTTACTTGGTCAGAATTTAAGTAGAGAAAAATTATTTAAAGAAAAAACTTTTAACGATGCAGTAAAGAGAAGAGAGTTATCAAAAAGCATTTTGGAAGATGGGCAAAGACATCATGTAGCAAGTGAATATCTAGATTTAATTAGGATGAATTATAATCATTGCGGAGCTAAGTATACTACAGGAAATTCTGTGGATATATATTATGATGGTGAAGACAAATTTAGAGAATTGATTAAAGATTTAAAAAAAGCACAAAGATTCATTCATATTCAGTATTATATATTTAGAAGAGATTCAATTGGAAAGAAGATAATAAACATATTAGAGCAAAAAGCAGCTCAAGGAGTGGAAGTAAGATTTTTAGTTGATAGTATGGGATCATATACTTTAACAAAAAATCTTATGAAAAAACTTACTGAGAATGGAGGGAAGTTTGAGATATTTTTTCCAGGGGTGTTGCCGCATATAAATACACGTATCAATTACAGAAATCATAGAAAAATTGTGGTAATAGATGGTGAGTATGGATACATTGGTGGCTTTAATGTGGGGAAAGAATACATTAATGAGGATAGGAAAATCGGTTTTTGGAGAGATACTCATATCAGAATTAAAGGGGAAGCAGTTAATGAGTTAACTGATAGATTTCTATTAGATTGGTGTTATGCATCAGGAGAAAATATAGATAATTTTGAGGATTTTTATCCTGAGAAGACGTATAATGATGGAGATATAGGGATACAAGTAGTAACAAGTGGACCAGATCACGAAGAACAATATATTAAACACGGATATTTGAAGATGATTAATAATGCTAAAAAGAGTATTTTTTTAGAAACTCCATATTTTGTTCCAGATGAACCAGTGCTTGAAGCATTAAAATTATCAGCTTTATCTGGAGTAGATGTGAGAATAATAATACCAGCAAGTCCAGATCATATATTTATGAAGTGGGCAGCAAATTCATATATAGGAGAACTGTTAGATTTAGGAGTTAAGGTATATGAATATGAAAATGGTTTTATTCATGCCAAAACTATAGTGGTAGACGGACAGGTTTCTACAGTAGGAACAGCTAATATGGATATCAGAAGCTTCAAACTTAACTTTGAGGTTAATGCCTTTATTTATGATGATAGAATAGCTAGAAATTTAGAAAGACAGTTTTTTATAGATATTGAAAATTCTAAAGTAATAACAAAAGAAAATCATGATGGAAGAAGTAGACGTACAAGAATAAAAGAATCACTAGTAAGATTACTTTCTCCTATTTTATAAAAAACAGTAAAAATTATTGACAATATTAGTGAAATTGATATAATAATAAGAAAAGGATAAAAAAAAGGAAAAATATACAAATTTAATAATGGAGGACACTATGGAAGGAATGGTTAAAGAAGTATTAGCAAAATCTTATAGCTTTTTTTACTTTATATTCTGGGGCTTTTATTTTAGCGCTGGCTATTTATTTTGCAAAAAAAAGAATAAATCCTTTCTAATGAGTGTATAGTTGTTATTAGTGTATAATAAATTGTTTTAAATGATTATTTGAGAGAACTCATTAGTGAGTTCTCTTTTTTAATATATAAAAAAAGAGGGGGCAATAAAAAATGATAGTAATATTAAAACAAGGAACAACACAAAAAGAAATTGATAACATTACAGATGCGATTGAAAAAAAAGGTGTTAAGGTTAATCCCGTTATTGGTAAAGAACTAATAATACTAGGCTTAGTTGGAGATACAAGCAAGATTGATCATACACAAATTGAAGCCAACAGAAATGTTGAAAAAGTTATGCATGTGGCAGAGCCTTTTAAAAAAGCTAATAGAATGTTTCATCCTGAACCATCAATTATAGATGTAAATGGAAATAAAATTGGTGGTAATAAAATTGCAATGATTGCAGGACCATGTTCTGTTGAAAGCGAAGAGCAAATTACATCAATTGCTGAAGATGTTAAGAAAAGTGGGGCAAATTTCTTAAGAGGTGGTGCTTTTAAACCGAGAACTTCACCTTATGCATTTCAAGGATTGAAGTATGAAGGATTAGAATTACTAAAGAAGGCGAAAGAGAAAACAGGACTTCCAATAGTAACTGAAATTATGTCGCCATATGATATTGATAAGTTTGTTGAAGATGTAGATGTAATACAAGTTGGAGCAAGAAATATGCAAAACTTTGATTTATTAAAAGAACTAGGGAAAACAAATAAAACAATTCTTTTAAAGAGAGGATTGTCAGCTACTATAGAAGAATGGCTAATGTCAGCTGAATATATTATGGCTGGGGGAAATGAAAATATAGTTCTTTGTGAAAGAGGAATAAGAACCTTTGAAACTTATACAAGAAATACCTTAGACTTAAGTGCTGTTCCAGCTATTAAGAAACTTAGTCATCTACCAATAATAATTGACCCAAGTCATGCTACAGGAAAATGGTGGATGGTTGATCCACTTGCAAAGGCAGCTATTGCAATTGGTGCAGATGGATTAATTATAGAAGTTCACAATGATCCAGCAAATGCGTTATGTGATGGACAACAATCAATCAAGCCTAGCGTATATAACAATTTAGTTACAGAATTAAGGTTAATAGCTAAGGCTATTGGTAGAGAAATTTAATATAAGGAATGATTAAACTATGGCAAGAAAATTATATGTTGATCTAAAAGAGAATAGCTATAATATTTTTATTGAAAAAGGGATATTGGATAAAATTGGTGTAAAAATAAAAAATATCTATAATGGGAAAAAGATATTTATTATAACTGATGAAAATGTAAATAAGTATCATGGAGATAAAGTTAAAGAGTCTCTTGAAGGTGCTGGGTTTAATACAAAGATTATGGTATTAAAACCAGGTGAAGAGACTAAGTCTTTTAATACTCTTCCTAAGATATATAATGAATTACTTGATTTTAAGCTTAACAGAAAGGAACTCATAATAACTTTAGGTGGTGGAGTTATTGGAGATTTGGGGGGCTTTGTAGCTTCCACATTCTTAAGAGGGGTAGCTTTTATACAAGTACCAACATCTTTATTAGCTCAGGTAGATAGTTCTGTTGGAGGAAAAGTAGCTGTTGACCTTGAAAGAGGAAAAAATCTTGTAGGAAGTTTTTATCAGCCAAAAGCTGTTTTCATAGATCCAGAAGTACTTAGTACATTACCTGAAAAGTTTTATAGAGATGGTATGGGTGAAGTGATTAAATATGGATGTATTAAAGATAAAAAATTATTTGATATGTTAATAACCTTGAAAGCTAGGAAAGAAGTTATGAATAGCATAGAAGATATAATTTATACATGTTGTTCTATTAAAAAAGATGTAGTAGAAAAAGATGAAAAAGATCTTGGAGAGAGGATGTTACTAAATTTTGGACATACATTAGGGCATGCGGTAGAAACTTTCTATAACTTTACAGGATTTAGTCATGGAGAAGCTGTTTCTATAGGTATGTATAATATTTCAATTTTAGGTGAAAAGCAGGGGATAACTAAAATTGGAGTTTCAGATAGGATTAAGGAGATTTTGGTAAATTATCAATTACCATATGAGATTAATATAGAGCATAATGAAAAAATAGTAGATACTATAGCGTTAGATAAAAAGAATCTTGGGGACAAATTAAAGATAATACTACTAAAAGATATTGGAGAAAGTATTATATATGATACAACACCTGATTTTTTTAAGGAGGTGAATTAATGGGGAGTATAAAGATATATCCGAATAAACTTAATGGAAAAGTGAAAATACCACCATCGAAGAGTATGGCTCATAGAGCTGTAATATGTGCAGCTTTAGGAGATGGAATAAGTAAGATATCTAATATAGATTTTTCAGATGATATTATAGCTACAATTGAAGCTATGAGGGCTCTTGGAGCAATAATAAATAACATATCAGAAGATTCTATAGAAGTAAAAGGGATTAATTCAAAGGATATTTTATCATCAAGAGAATACGAAAGAGTTATAGATTGCAATGAATCTGGCTCAACATTAAGATTTTTAGTTCCGATTGCCTTAGCATTTGAAGGTGTCACTAGATTTGTTGGAAAAGGAAATCTTGGGAAACGTCCATTAGATACTTACTATGAAATGTTTGATGAACAAGGTATTAATTATACCTATAAAGAAGATGTTCTTGACTTAGTTACATCTGGATTGCTAAAGTCTGGAGAATTTAGAGTTAAAGGAAATATAAGCTCTCAATTTATAACAGGGCTAATGTTCTCTCTACCTCTTTTAGAAGGAAATTCAAAAATAATTATAACAACAGAATTAGAATCTAAAGGATATTTAGATTTAACATTATCTGCAATTAAAGATTTTGGAATAGAAATTGTTAATAATGATTATAAGGAATTTGTTATAAGAGGTAATCAAAAGTATAAAAGCCAGAACTATAGAGTCGAGGGGGATTATTCACAAGGAGCCTTTTTCTTATCGGCAGATGCATTAGGATCAGATGTAAAGGTAGTAGATCTTAAAGAAGATTCCCTTCAAGGAGACAGAGAGGTAGTAGATATACTTTCTAGAATGGGAGCATCTATAGCTAAAGGAGAGGACGGTTTTGTTGCTAAAGGTAATGAATTAAATAGTACTTTAATAGATGCGGCACAATGCCCTGACATAATTCCAGTATTGGCATTAGTTGCATCTTTAAGTAAAGGCAGAACTGAGATAATTA
>NZ_SULK01000010.1:103003-152126 GCF_007115085.1 Clostridium sp. HBUAS56017
ATGCCGAAAGACTTAGAATAAAGGAATGCGATAGATTAAAGGCTGTTAAGTTAGAATTAAATAAGTTAGGTGCAAAGATTTGTGAAAAAGAGGATGGGTTAGTTATAGATGGTATAGATGAACTTAGTGGTGGCATAGAGGTATGGAGCCATAAGGATCATAGAATAGCAATGACACTAGCAATTGCATCAACTATATGTAAAGATCCAATAATTATAAAGGATTATGAATGCGTATCTAAATCGTATCCACATTTTTTTGATGATTTTAAGATGTTAGGAGGATGTTTTGATGAGTGGAATGTGGGGAAATAATTTAAAGATATCCATATTTGGAGAGTCTCATGGAAATGCTATTGGAGTTACTATAGATGGACTTCCTTCAGGAATAGATTTAGATTTATGCAAAATTGATAAAGAAATGAAGAGGAGAGCGCCAGGTAGAAATAATTTATCCACAGCTAGGAAAGAAAGTGATGTTCCAGAGATTTTAAGTGGATATTTTGAGGGTAAAACAACAGGCACTCCGCTATGCGCTGTTATTAGAAATGTTGATACTCGTTCAAAAGATTATGGAAAACTTAAAGATTTAATGAGACCAGGGCATGCAGATTATACTGGAGCTATAAGATATGGTGGATTTAATGATTATAGAGGTGGAGGACATTTTTCGGGAAGGATAACAGCTCCATTAGTATTTGCTGGTGCAGTATGTAAGCAAGTATTAGCATTAAAGGGAATAGAAATAGGTGCACATATAAATAGTATAAAAAATATAAAAGATAAAAGTTTTAATTACACAAGTATATCCAAGGAAGATTTTCAAAGTTTTAGTACAGAAGAATTGCCATTAGTTGATAGATCTAAAGAAGAGGAAATTAGAAAAACTATATTAGATGCAAAGAAAAAAGGTGATTCTGTAGGAGGAACAATAGAATGTGCTGTAGTTGGTATAGAGCCAGGTATAGGAAATCCATTCTTTGATTCTGTAGAATCTATATTATCACATCTTCTATTTTCAGTACCGGCAGTAAAGGGTGTTGAGTTTGGTTTAGGTTTCGGAATAACTGAAGTTTATGGATCTGAGAGTAATGATGACTTTTACTATGAAGGAGATAGCGTAAGAACTAGAAGCAATAATAATGGGGGAATATTGGGGGGAATAACAAGTGGTATGCCAATAATATTTAAGGTAGCCATAAAACCAACGCCATCAATATCAAAACAGCAAGATACAGTAAATATTAAAGAGGAAAAAGATGGTACATTAATTATTGAAGGAAGACATGATCCATGCATAGTCCAAAGAGCAATTCCAGTTGTAGAAGCCGTAACAGCTATCGGAAT
The DNA here is from genome assembly GCF_007115085.1 of Clostridium sp. HBUAS56017. Classification (NCBI taxonomy): domain Bacteria; kingdom Bacillati; phylum Bacillota; class Clostridia; order Eubacteriales; family Clostridiaceae; genus Clostridium; species Clostridium sp. HBUAS56017. The sequence continues at coordinate 104,350 of NZ_SULK01000010.1, forward strand.
ACTTGATTTAATAAAGGAGAGATATGGATGGCAGATTTAGAAGACTATAGGAAAGAAATAGATAATATTGATAAAGAATTAGCTATTTTATTTGAAAAAAGAATGAATATGGTTCTTAAGGTTGCAGAGTACAAAAAAGAAAATAATATTGAAATATTTCATAGGAATAGAGAAGATATGGTACTAGAAAAGGCTATAAAAAATCTACAAAACAAAAATTATTCAGATGAAATAGTTAAGTTTTTCAATGTTATTATGGAAATTGGAAAAGGGCTACAAAGAAGGATGATAGAAGATGTTAAAAAGTTATCAGAAATAGCAGTAAAAAAATCTGAGATAGATAAGAATAAGAAGATTGGATTTCCTGGTGTGAATGGCTCTTTTACAGAGGAAGCTGCTATAAAGTTTTTTGGCGACAATAGCAATAGAATTTCTTATGAAGGGTTTGATGATGTATTTAAGGCAATAGAGCTAGGCCAAGTTGAATATGGTATAGTTCCAATTGAAAATTCATCAACAGGGGCTATTTCTGAGAATTATGATCTTTTAAGAAACTACGGTTTTTATATTGTAGGAGAAGAGTGCATAAGGATAGATCAAAATTTAGTTGGTATTAAAGGAACTAAAGTTGAAGAAATAACCGAAATATATTCACATCCTCAAGGAATTGAACAAAGTAGTGATTTTTTAAAGAAACATCAACATTGGAAAATGATTCCGTTTCATAATACGGCAACAAGTGCAAAACTTATAAAAGATCTTTCAGATACGACAAAAGCTGCAATTGCAAGTAAAAGAGCAGCAAAGATTTATGGACTAGAAATAATAAAGGAGTGTATAAATAATCAAAAGGATAATTACACAAGATTTATTATTATATCTAAAAAACTAAATATAGTTCAAAATTCAAATAAAGTAAGTGTAATGTTTTCACTTGAAAATGAAGCTGGAACATTATATAGATTACTTAGACATTTTGCAGAAAATAATATAAATATGATTAAGATTGAATCAAGACCTATGAAGGATAGTTCATGGAAATACTTTTTATATGTAGATTTTGAAGGGGATATAGAGAGCGAAGAAGTAATTAGTGCTTTAAAACTCATAGAAAGAAACTCTGCATATTTTAAATTATTAGGGGCTTATGAGAAAAGAATAAATTAAGGGGGAGAATCATGGAGTTTTATGGTTTGGTTGGGGCAAGATTATCCCATAGTCTTTCTCCAGAAATAAATAATAGAATATATGAGCTGTTAAATGTAGAAGGAGCTTATAAACTTTTTGAGATTTCTAATGAAGATATAGGAAAACTTGGTGAAGCTATTAAGTTATTAAAGATAAAAGGGGTTAATGTAACTATACCATATAAAGAAGTAGTAATGGATCAACTTGATGAAATATCTAAAGAAGCTCAGGCAATTGGAGCTATAAATACTATATTGTTTAAGAATGGAAAGTTATATGGATATAATACTGATTATTTTGGATTTGGTAGTATGCTTTCAATAAATAATATAGAAGTAAAGGGTAAAAGTTGTGTGATTTTAGGCACTGGTGGAGCTTCAAAAGCTGTAGCTACATATCTTATGGATGAAGAAGCTAAGAATATTTATTTAGTAAGTAGGGATAAAAATAAAGATATTAAGATAAATCCTAAGATGAAATTGATAGATTATGCTGAATTAAAGGATATTCATGGAGATATTATAATAAATACTACGCCTGTAGGAATGTATCCTAATGTAGGGGTATCACCGGTAACTAAGGATATATTGAAAAAATATGATACTTTAGTAGATATAGTATACAATCCTGAAACAACTGAATTTATGAGACTTGGACAAGAACTTGGAAAGAAAACTTGTGGTGGTTTATATATGCTAGTTGGGCAAGCTGTTAAAGCTGAGGAATTGTGGCTTGATAGAAATATTGACATGAAAGTATTAAATAAAATTTATGAGGAAATAGAAAATAAGTTTAAATAGGGGGAATAACTTATATGATGTCAATAAAAGATAAGGTGATTTTAATTGGTATGCCAGGCTGTGGTAAAAGTACTTTAGGGAAATATCTTTCAGAGAAACTTAATTATAATTTTTATGATATGGATGAACATATCCAAAAAATTTCCAATAAGACTATAGCACAGTTATTTAAAGAAGGAGAAGATGTCTTTAGAAAGTGGGAGACAGAATCCTGCCTAGAGTTAGCTAAAACAAAAAAAGCGGTTATAGCTTCAGGTGGTGGGGTTGTAAAAACTGGTAAAAACATAGACATATTAAAAAAAGATTGTATAATTTTATTTATTGATAGACCTGTAGAAGAAATAGTTCAAGATGTTAATGTTAGCACTAGACCATTATTAAAGGATGGTACATTTAAACTATATGAATTATACGATGAGAGATATAAACTTTATAATGGAGCAGCTGATATTATAGTAAAAAATGTTGGATCTATAAATGATGTTGTTAATAGGTGTAAAGAAGAACTTATGGATAGATTAATGATTTAGGAGTAAAACTCTAGAAGAGTTTTTACTATATATTATTTTAGGACAGTAGGATAGAAGAAAAAAATTTATTAGTACAGGAGGATATGTAATGATTATTATTATGAAACCAAAAACTGAGGAAGAACAAATTAAAAAGGTAATTAGTATAGTTGAAGGAAAGGGATTGAAAATAAACCTTTCAAAGGGTATGACCAATTTTATAATTGGTTGTATTGGAGATACATCTGTATTAGATCCTAGCAAACTTTCAAGAATAGATGGAGTTGATAAGGTGTTAAAGGTGCAAGAACCTTTCAAAAAGGCTAATAAGTTATTTAAGCAAGAACCAACAATAGTTGATGTAAATGGGGTTAAAATTGGTGGTAAAAATTTAGGAATCATGGCTGGACCTTGCTCAGTTGAATCAGAAGAACAGATTATAGAAGTAGCAAAGAGTGTTAAAGCATCAGGTGGTAATTTCTTAAGAGGTGGAGCATTTAAACCTAGAACCTCGCCATATAGTTTCCAAGGGTTAGAACTTGAAGGATTAAAATTATTAAAATTAGCTAAAAAGGAAACAGGGCTTCAAATAGTAACTGAACTTATGTCAACAGATTATATAGATGATTTTGTAGAAAATGTTGATGTGATCCAGATAGGTGCAAGAAATATGCAAAACTTTGATCTATTAAAACAAATAGGTAAGACAGACAAACCAATTCTTCTAAAACGTGGATTATCTGCAACTATTGAAGAATGGTTGATGTCAGCTGAATATATAATGGCAGGTGGAAATGAAAATGTTATTCTTTGTGAAAGAGGAATAAGAACCTTTGAACCTTATACAAGAAATACATTGGATTTAAGCGCAATTCCAGTTGTTAAGAGATTATCCCATTTACCAATAATAATAGATCCAAGTCACGCTGGAGGATACTGGTACTTGGTAGAACCAATGGCAAAAGCTGCGATAGTGGCTGGAGCTGATGGGCTTATGATAGAAGTTCATAATGACCCGGAAAATGCATTAAGTGATGGACAACAATCAATAAAACCAGAAAACTTTAGAAGTTTGATGGAAAAGATTAAAGTTCTTGCAAAGCTTGAATCTAAAGAAATTTAGGGGGAACGGCATGAATATTGTAATTGTAGGACTTGGAGTAATTGGTGGCTCGTTTGCTATGGCACTTAATAAAGTTGGCTACAAAGATGTTTATGGGGTTGATGTTGATGAAAAAACTTTGAAAAAGGCTGAAACTCTTGGGATAATTAGAGCTGGATGTACTTCAGGAGAAAAATTTTTCGAAAAAGCAGATTTGATAATTTTATCTATTTATCCAAAGCTTGTAGCAAGGTTTGTTGAGAAAAATAGAGACAATTTTAAAAAAGGCTCTATAATAACTGATGCAACTGGGATAAAAGGAATGTTTATTAAAGATATAATGAATATTTTGCCAGAGGAGGTTGACTTTGTTTTTGGACATCCTATGGCTGGTAGAGAAAAAAAAGGTATCGATTTTGCTACAGATAAAGTATTTCAAAATGCAAATTATATAATAACTCCTATTGAAAGAAATAAAGAGAAAAACATTAAAGTTGTAGAGAATTTAGCCAGGGAAATAGGGTTTAAAAGAGTACGTAGAATAACGCCAGAATTTCATGACGAAATGATAGGGTTTACCTCACAACTGCCACATGCTATGGCTGTTGCTCTTATTAATAGTGATGAAGAAAACAGAGATACTGGTAGTTTTATTGGGGATAGTTATAGAGATTTAACTCGTATAGCTAATATAAATGAAGAACTTTGGAGTGAACTTTTCCTGGGAAATAAGAACAATTTGTTGAAAGCAATAAATAATTTTGAGTTAGAGTTAGATTTGATAAAGAAAGCCATATACGATGATGATAAAGAGAAACTTATGGAGTTTTTTAGAAAATCAACTATACGAAGAGAACAATTATAAATCTCCATTAAAAACTTAAAAAGTGGCATTGCCACTTTTTTGTTTTAACACAAATGTTAAATAAAATAATTTTTGTATGTGGCATTTTTAGAATTTGCAGCTTTATATAAAGTTGATTTTGTTTTAATATTTATTTAAATTATGTATTTAATTGCAAAAAATAACTATTTTTTAAGATAACTTAAAAAAACAGGAATTTGGGAAGTATAGATCATTGAAATATATAATTCATCTTAAGGTATAAAATGGTTAAGGATAAATATAGAACCTATATTGACTAATTTATTTATAATAATATATAATTTAACATGAATGTTAGATAGGGGGATAAATATGTCAAAAAATAAGAAAAGTATAAAAATATTTTTAAGTTTTATGCTATCAATTTTAATGGTAGTAACAACTATACTAGGGAGTTCTATTGTGGCGAATGCAGCTCCAGTTAGTGGACAAGCTATTGTAAATGAAGCAATAAATCATTTAGGAAAACCATATGTATATGGAGAAACAGGGCCTGATAGGTTTGACTGTTCAGGGCTTGCATTATATGTATATAAAAAAGTAGCTAATATTGATATTGGCCGAGATACATATGCACAGGTCAAGCAAGGTAGAGAGGTATCGCAAAGTGAACTACAACCTGGAGATTTAGTGTTTCCACATGCTGGACATGTAGGCATTTACGTTGGTAATGGACAAATGATACATGCACCTGAAACAGGAGATGTAGTAAAAATATCGCCAATTTGGAAGTTCTGGAGAGCTAGGAGAATAATAGAAACTCCTATTAGATCTAGTCTTGAAAATTTATTATTCAATGCAAATCTATATCACGATAAGTATAAAGATTTAAGAGATACTTTTGGGCATGATGTTAATCAATTTAGTAATCATTTTTATAGTAATGGAATAAAAGAAGGACGTGGAGCATCAGAAGTATTTGATGTAAGATACTATTTGAGTCATAACAAAGATCTTATAAATGCGTTTGGAGCTAATAATTATCAAGCTGCATATAACCATTTCATAACTTCTGGTTATAAGGAATCAAGAGATCTTTCACCAGTATTTAATATGGAAACATATATAAAAAATAATCCAGATGTAGCTAATACATATGGAGCAGATCATGAAGGAATAATGAAACATTTCTTAACTAATGGAATGAAAGAAGGAAGAAATGCAAGTGCAAACTTCAATTTGGAGATGTATAAATTCAATTATGAGGATTTGAGAAATGCATTTGGTAATGATAATCAAGCATATTATGACCATTATTTAACAGGTGGTATTAATGAAGGTCGTATTGCTAATGACATAGTATTTAAAACGAATACTGCAAATTTAATATTCGATGCAAAATTCTATGCAGATAAGTATCCAGATTTGAAAAAGACTTTTGGATATAATAAAGTACAATTAGCTAAGCATTTTATAAGTGATGGAATAAAGGAAGGTCGTTCTGCATCAGAAGTATTTGATGTAAGATACTATTTGAGCAAGAGCCCTGATCTTATAGCTGCTTTTGGAAAAGATAATTACCAAGCTGCATATGATCATTTCTTAAGTGATGGTTATAAGGAAAATAGAAAACTTTCACCTGTATTTGATATGGCATATTATATTAAGAATAATCCAGATGTAGCAAATGTTTACGGAAATGATCATAATGGAGTTATAAATCACTTCTTAGTATCTGGAATGAAAGAAGGCAGAATTGGAAGTGAAGATTTCAATATAAAGGTATATAAGAAAAATTATAAGGATTTGGAAAAGGCATTTGGAGGAGATAACAAAGCATATTTTGATCATTATCTTCAATGTGGGATAGCAGAAGGAAGAATAGCAAAATAAATAAAAAAGGTGGATTAGCCACCTTTTTTTATTTGTTTTCTTCTATCAATTCATAGATTGTCTTAGAAGTTGTATCTTCCATATTATATCCAAGCAATTTAACAATTCTTTCAAGCTTTTCTTCAGAATCTGTTTCTATTTCAATGTATGGAAATGGGCAAAAGGTAGTATCGTTTATATCTATTTCTACTAAGCCATCTTCTAACTCATAGCTTTCTCTATATTTTTTTATAGATTGCTTAAGTACTAAGCCAAGAGATGTATAAATACCTTCAGCAGCAATTTTATTGTCTACTATAACTTCATTTTCTTCCATTTCCTTAAAACGACCTTGAGATAAGAGCTTTTTTGTGGTCATAAAATATATTTCTCTTTTATTTAGTAGGTCATCTATAGTTCTTATTCTAGCGTAGCCTTTATTATTTAACAGGCGCCCATCTTCAAAATCATAGATATCATTAGTTTGATTTTCTTCTTTAACTTTTTTTGCACCACTTTCTAGAAGTATGTGTCTAATATGTGCAACATCAATTTTAATTATTCTTGTTTCTAGTTCATTCATATTATTTTATCTCCTAAAGTTTAAAATATGATTAGTTTATTATACCACAAATAGATATATAAAATTATTTTACCCTTTTATTTGATAAATACAATTAGTATAATGGAGTTATATAAAGTTTTGTTATATTAAGTAAAAAACAATAGGAGGAAATAATTATGGCTAAACATTTACACATAATGGCAGAGGAAGGATCTATAGCAGAAACAGTACTTTTACCAGGAGATCCTATGAGAGCAAAATATATAGCGGAGAATTATTTAGAAGATGCTAAATGTTATAATACAGTAAGAGGAATGTACGGATATACAGGAACATACAAAGGAAAGAGAATATCAGTACAGGGGACAGGTATGGGACTTCCATCTCATTCAATTTATGTTAATGAATTAATAAGATTTTACGGGGCAAAGAGATTAATTAGAATAGGGTCAGCAGGTTCGTTAAATGATAATGTTAATGTTAGAGATATTGTATTAGCACAAAGTGCTTCAACAAATTCAGGAATTAATAAGAGAAGATTTAATGGTATGGATTATGCACCTACTGCAAATTTCGAATTACTATTAAAAGCTTACAATAAAGGAATAGAAAAAGGAGCTAATGTCAAAGTAGGAAATGTGTTATCTTCAGATTTATTTTATGATGATACAAATGGATCTATTAAGTTATGGGCAGATTATGGATGTCTAGCTGTGGAAATGGAAACTGCTGAATTATATACTGTGGCAGCTAAATATGGAGTCGAAGCTTTATCAATACTTACAATATCAGATCATGTGTTTAAGGGCGAAGAAACTACTCCAGAAGAGAGAGAAACTACTTTTACTCAAATGATGGAAATAGCATTAGAGTTAGGTTAAGGTATAGATTACTATGGGGGAAAAGTTATCGGTAAAAGAAATAATTAGGAAAGTTATATTTTCTATTTCGCTAATTGTTTTTATAGTGTGTGCTTATAAGTTGTACAATATATGGAGTGGATATCATAATAACTCTAAGGCATATGATGAGATCAGGGAATATTCTCCAGAAAAGATTGATGAAAATGGTGGAGAGAAGTTTAAATTCAAGGCAGAAGATTATCAAAAGTTGTATGAAATGAATAATGATTTTAAAGGATGGATTTATATACCTGGTACAAATATCAGTTATCCTTTAACTCAAACTAATAATAATGATTACTATCTGAATCATAACTTCAAGAAAGAAGAGAATAGTGGTGGTTCAATATTTATTTCATCAAATAATACTCAGCCTTTTATTGATAAGAATACGATAATTCATGGACATCATATGAAAGATGGAAGCATGTTTGCAGATTTGATGAAGTTCAAAGAAGAATCATTTTCAAAAGATACCTCTATTTATATAAATACAAAAGATAAATTGCTACAGTATGAAGTTTTTTCAGTATTTTTTGAGAAAGCTAATAATGAGTCATATCAAGATAGGTTTTCGTCTTATGATGAATATGTAGCTTATACTAATAAATTAAAAGAAAAATCAATGTTTGATTTAGGAAGAGTTAAATTTACACAGGAAGACAAAATAATAACTTTATCAACTTGTGATTATGATGTTGATGATGGGAGATTACTTGTATGTGCAAAGTTAGTTTCCAGCTCAGATTATTAAAATCAGCCTTAGGGCTGATTTTTTATTTTAGTAAAAGATGATTATGATTTAACGCTAGTTTATTTTTTAGTCAGTTTAATGATAAAATAAGTTATGTAATAAAATATGAGGTGAAGAAAAGTGGATTATATTAGTGATATAAATATAAGTGAAGCAGTTATACATATATTAGACTCTAATGGAGAAGAACCTATATTAAATGAATATAATTTACAATTAGATGAAGATACATATAAGTTTCTATTTAAGCATATGGAAAAATGCTTAAAAGATGAAGAATTAAAATATGCTGTATTTAATTCTGAAAGAAATATAGCAAAGGAGATAGTTCAAGATTATTTGAATGGGATAGATAATGATTTGATAAAATTATCTAAGGAATTAGCTAGACAATTATTTTTAATTATGAAGGGCAACGTAAATATACCTTCTTGTGATTTAATTGTAGCATCAATTATAACTGATCAAGGGCCTATGATAGCTATTCTTAAGATGGATTATGTAAGAAATTTTACTCATCAAGTAGATTTCGTTGGAGATAAAATAGGAATAGGGATAGTGCCTCAGTCAGCTGGACTTCCAGGAAGCAGCCAAAAGATACAAAAAGCAGCTTTCATTAGGCCAATAAAAGAAGAAGATACATATAATTTGATGGTATTAGATAAACAAAAAAAGAGTAAAGATGAAGAAGATTATGGAGCTAATTACTTTGTAAGTAGTTTCTTAGGTTGTTCTATAATAACCAATGAACGGGATATGACTAAAACTTTTTTAAAGGCAACGGAAAATTGGACTAGAAAGAATTATGCTAATGATGCGGTTAAAGCAGAATTAATTAGAACAGCTGTGAAGAGTAAACTTAAGGAGGAAGACACAGTTAATATAGATGAACTTTCAACTGAATTGTTTGGAGATAAATTATTTGAGGGAGAACTTCAAGTTAAAGAAGATTTCTCAATTTTTGTTAAAGGACAAGGGCTAAATGAAAATGTGAATGTGGATAAAACATGGGTAGAGAAAAAGTTAAAAAGAGTAAGATTAAAGATTGATAGGGAAATAGATTTGTATATAAATCAGGAAACATATCATGATAATAGTAAGTTTGAAATTCAGCGCAATGGTGATGGAAGTATTAATATGATAATCAAGCATGTTATAAATTATATAGAAAAATAGATTATGTTTAACAAAGGAAGAATTAATAATAGAAATAGGTGAAGTTTTTGAGAGAGATTGATGAATTAGTTATTAAGGCTCAGGAAGATGAACGAATACATGAAAGATTAATTACTGATAATGAATTTTTTATAATTAAAATGGCTTCAAAGGTTACAAGTAAGTATATAACTAAAAATGATGATGAATGGTCTATTGCGTTAAATGCTTTTAACGAAGCGATAAGAAATTATAAAATTGAAAAAGGTAGTTTTTATAGTTTAGCTGAATTAGTTATTAAGAGGCGAATAATTGATTATATAAGAAAAGAATCTAGATCTAAGAATGAAATTTCAGTAGATTCATATGTTTTTCAAGGTAACTCACAATTTGATGAAGAGGATGAAAAGATTAATTATGAAATTGTAAAAAAACTTTCAGAAACTTCAATTGAAAGTTCTGCCAAACTGGAAATTGAAGAAGTCACAGAAAAATTAAATTTATATGGATTTTCTTTTCATGACTTAATTAAAGTTTCGCCAAAATCAGAAAAAACTAAGTATGCTTGTGCCAAAGCAGTAGCATATATAATAAAAAATGAAATTGTATATAATGAACTTATTGAATGTGGAAAACTTCCTATAAAAAATATTGAAAAAAATATAAAAGTACCCCGAAAAGTTCTGGAGAGGCATCGAAAGTATATAATAGCAGCAGTTGTGATAATGTCCGGAGATTATCCACACCTTGCTAGTTATATGCGTTTTATCAGAAAGGAGTTAACATAAATGAAATGTATAGTTGTGGAAATTAAGAATAAAAATGCAGTTGTACTTTCTGATAATGGTAGCATAATCAAAGTGAAAAATGATAATTACCAAATCGGGGAGGAAATTCAAATGAAGAGAAGCATTGTGAAAAAGTCAAAGATAAAAATAGTTGCAGTTGCAGCAGGATTAATTGTTTTCTTAACTGGAGCGAGCGGAGCTTATGCATATAATAAACCATATGCTTACGTAAGTCTTGATGTAAATCCATCAATAGAATACACAGTTAATTCCTTAGACAGGGTTATTGATGTCAATGCTGTTAATGATGATGGACAAGAAATAATTAATAATATTGATGTTGAGAATAAAACTATTGATGAAGCTATAAAAAATACTGTTTCTGAAATTGCGGAGCAAGGATATATTACAGAAGAAGCTGGAGGAATTGTAATTTCTACATCTAGCGAAGATGAGAAAAATGCATCTGATGCTGAGAAGTTAGCAGATGAATTAAAAACAGATGCTGAAAAAACCCTTGAAGAGAATAATTTAAATGCTGAAGTAGAAGCTCTTAGTGTTGGAAGAGAAAGAGTTTTAGAAGCTAGAGAATTAGGTGTTACACCTGGAAAATTAAATTTAGTTGAAAAACTACAAAAGAGTGCAGCAAATCCAGACGATATATCAATTGAAGAATGGCTTAATAAACCGGTAAAAGATATAATGAAAGCAACTAAAGCCAATAAGGAAGAGCAAAGGGTTAAGACTGAAGGAAATGCTACTAATACAGAAGATCAAGAGCAACAAGGAGAAAGTGAAGCTACTCAAAGTGAATTAACGAACTCAACAAATTCAATGAATTCAGTTAAAGAAAAAAATGAAAATAAAGAGGTTAAAGAAAAAGTTAATAAAAATAAAGAAACAAGCACTACTCCAGCAAAAGAAAATGTAAATAAGGCAGAGGAAAAGAAGTCAGAAAACAAGTCTCAAGGTTCTCAAGGAAATACAGATAAAGGAAATAATAAGGAGAATAAGAAAGATAAGTAAGTAAATTAAAGAAACACAGCATACATATTATAATGAATGCTGTGTTTTTATTGTAAAAAATAATTTGTTTAGTTAACAGAAATTAAGCTTTGTTAACTGAACCGAAAAGTTCCATCTTTTCTTTTACAGTAGCCTTTATAGCTTCAAATCCTGGAGCAAGAAGTTTTCTAGGGTCAAATCCCTTACCTTCTAAGTCCTTACCAGCTTCAACATACTTTCTTGTAGCTGCAGCAAATGATAATTGACATTCAGTGTTAACGTTGATTTTAGCAACTCCAAGAGAGATAGCTTTCTTAATCATATCTTCTGGAATTCCAGTACCACCGTGAAGTACTAATGGCATTTCTCCAACAGTATTCTTAATGTTTTCTAAAGCATCAAATGCTAAACCAGCCCAGTTTGAAGGATATTGTCCGTGGATATTACCGATACCAGCAGCTAACATTGTAACTCCTAAATCAGCGATTTGCTTACATTCATTTGCATCAGCAATTTCACCAGCACCAACAACTCCATCTTCTTCTCCACCTATTGAACCAACTTCACATTCAACTGAGATTCCCTTAGCTGAAGCGTCAGCAATAAGCTTCTTACTTTTTTCGATATTTTCTTCTATTGAATAGTGAGATCCATCAAACATTACTGATGAGAATCCAGCTTCAATACAAGCATAAGCTCCATCAAAGCTACCGTGATCTAAGTGTAATGCTACAGGAACTGTTATTTTTAAATCTTGAAGTAATCCGTTAACCATACCTACGATTGCATGGTAACCACCCATATACTTTCCAGCACCTTCTGAAACTCCAAGGATAACTGGTGAATTGTTTTCTTGTGCAGTTAATAGAACGGCTTTAGTCCATTCTAAGTTATTAATGTTAAATTGACCTACAGCATATTTCCCATCTCTAGCCTTGTTTAACATTTCTTTAGCTGAAACTAACATAACTAAACCTCCAATTATTGTGAATATATTTGGGAAAAATATATAATGTATTTCTCCCACCACTCTTTATTATAACTTCAAATTGTTAAAAAAGAAACAACTTCTCAGAATTTTAGTAATTGTTTTTCATTAGTTTTAGCAAAACAGCTTTTTGAGCATGTAGTCTGTTTTCAGATTCATCGAAGATTTCATTTGAGTGTTCATCAATTATGTCACCAGTTATTTCTTCTCCACGATGAGCTGGCAGACAATGGAGTACAAGTGCATTGGATTTTGCTAGTTCCATTAATTTTTTATTTATTTGGAAGCCTACAAAAGCTTCTTTTCGTATTTTGGCCTCATCTTCCTGCCCCATACTAGCCCAAACATCAGTTATTACGACATCAGCATCTATAACAGCTTCCTCAGGGGAAGTTGTTATAATAAATTTAGTACCTTCTAATTCTGATAATTCTTTACCACGAGCTATATATTCTTCTTTAGGCATATAGCCTTTAGGACAAGCGATTGAAATATTCATTCCAATTTTTAAAGTGCCTATTATAAGGGAGTGAGCCATATTGTTACCATCTCCAATATAAGCAACTTTCAAACCTTCTAGTATATTTTTATATTCTCTAATAGTCATTAAGTCAGCAAGTACTTGACATGGATGCTCTAAGTCTGTTAACCCATTAATTATAGGAATAGAAGAATATTTGGCTAAGGTTTCTACTTCTTCTTGGGAGTATGTTCTTATCATTATCCCTTGAATGAACCTTGATAATACTCTAGCTGTATCTTCTATAGGTTCACCTCTACCAATTTGTAGATCTCTACTGCTTAAAAATAGTGCATTGCCACCAAGCTGATACATTCCAACTTCGAAGGATACTCTAGTCCTTGTTGAACTTTTTTCAAAAATCATTCCAAGACTTTTCCCTTTTAAGTGCTCATGTGGGATGTTATGTTTGTGCTCATACTTTAATTGGTCTGCAGTATTTAGAATATCTAAAATATCATCTTTTGATAAGTCATCCATTTTTAATAAATCTTTTTTCATAAAAAAGCCCCCTCTTGTTGTTAATTTTTAGTCAATGTATAAATTTTACTTTAGTAACTCAACTAAAATATTTGCCCCTTTTAAAATCTCTTCTTCGTTTATAATTATAGGTGGAAGAAGTCTAATGACATTTGTTCCAGCTGTTAAAACCAAAAGCCCTTTTTCTATCGCTTTTTGTTGAATTTCAGAAGAGTTTCCTTTTAGCTCTATACCTATCATTAAGCCTATACCTCTAACTTCAACTATCTTGTTTAAATTTGCAGCTGTTAATTTATCTTTTAATAATTTACTGTTTTTAGTAACTGAATTATAAGTCTTATCATTACATATTTCATCTAATACAACTAATGCTCCAGCACATACTGCAGGATTACCTCCAAAAGTTGTTCCGTGATCACCTGGATTAAACACATTAGATAAATTTTCATTACAAAGCACTGCTCCAATAGGAAGTCCAGCCCCAAGTCCTTTTGCAAGTGTTATAATGTCTGCTTTAACGTCGAAGTTATTAAATCCAAAAAGTTTGCCAGTTCTAGCAATTCCACTTTGAACTTCATCAAAGATTACAACTATATCTTTACTATTACAAATAGAAACAACTTCTGTAACAAAGTCTTTATGAAGGGGATGAATTCCCCCCTCTCCTTGAACAGCTTCCATAATTATTGCACATACATCATCTGTTAATTTAGAATTAAAGTCATTAATATTGTTTGCTTCAACGTAATCAAATCCCTCTGGGAAAGGGAAGAAGTAATTATGAAATTTTTCTTGACCATTTGCAGTTAAAGTTGCTAGAGTTCTTCCATGAAAAGATTGTTTTAATGATAAAATTTTATTTCTATTTTTTCCGTATTTATCAAAACTATATTTTCTAGCAAGTTTAAGTGCTCCTTCATTGGCTTCGGCACCAGAGTTGGCGAAGAAAACCTTATCCATTTTTGCAAGTGAAGTTAATTTATTACTAAGTTCAACGGTAACTGGATTTAAAAATATATTAGAACAGTGTTGTAAAGTATTAATTTGATCATTTACAGCCTTTGTCCATTTAGGATGTGAATATCCTAAGGAATTAACCCCAATTCCACTTGTAAAATCTAAATATTTATTTCCTTTTGTATCATATAAATAAACCCCATCTCCTTTAGAAAGAATAGGAGAGAGGGGAGCATATGTGCTCATAAGTGAATTTTTCATTTAATCATCTCCTAATAAATCATGGTTCCAATACCTTCATGAGAGAATAATTCCAAGAGTATAGAATGAGGGATTCTGCCGTCAATAATATGTGCTCTTTCAACACCCATGCGAACAGCTTCCACGCAACAATCTATTTTAGGAATCATACCACCCTTAATTATTCCTTCAAAAGATAACTTTGGTACTTGATGAAGTCTTAATACAGATATTAGAGAAGCAGGATCACTAGGATCTCTTAATACCCCGGGAACATCTGTTAATAAAACTAATTTTTCAGCTTTTAAAGCAGCTGCAATTTTGGCTGCGCAAAGGTCAGCATTTATGTTATAAAGTGAATTATCATTTTCACCTAAAGCAACACTTCCTACAACAGGAATGTAGTCTGAAGACAATGCCATATTCAATATATCAGGATTAACAGAAGTTATTTCGCCAACATATCCTAAATCAACAGTTCCTTCTAATTTTTTTGCTTTAAGAAGTGAGCCATCCATACCGCAAATACCAATAGCTTTTCCACCGGCTTTTTCAATTAAAGAAACGAGATCTTTATTAACCTTTCCTCCAAGGACCATTTGAACTACTTCAATAGCTTTTTCATCTGTATATCTTAGCCCGTTTACAAACTTGCTTTTTTCTCCAAGACGTTCAAGAAAACTTGTTATATCTGGACCACCACCATGAACTACAATTGGCTTAAATCCAACACATTTCATTAATACAATATCATTTATTACAGTTTCTCTTAGTTCCTCACTTACCATGGCGTTACCGCCATATTTAACAACTATTATCTTTCCATTATATTGTTGTATATATGGTAAAGATTGAACTAATATATCAGCACGATCACTATGGTTCATCTTATTATTCCTCCTAAATTAACTTCTATAATCACCATTGATTTTTACGTAGTCATAACTTAAGTCACAACCCCAAGTGGAGACTTCGTAATCACCTATAGAAAGTTCAACTTTAATTAAAATCTCTTTTTCTTTAAGGATTTTAAGAGCTTCATCTTCATCAAAATTTACAGATGAACCATTTTTACATACTATAATTGAACCAGCCAAACTTTCAAAATAAACATTTACTTTATCTGGGTCAAAATCTACTCCTGAATATCCTAATGCACAGAGGATTCGTCCCCAATTAGCATCACAACCAAACATAGCTGTTTTAACTAAACTAGAATTAATTACACTTTTTGATAGTAGAAGAGCATCTTCTTCACTATTTGCACCAATTATTTTGCACTCTAATAATTTAGTTGCACCTTCTCCATCTTGAGCCATTTTTTTTGCTAAATTTATGCTTATATATTTTAATGCTTCTAAAAAAGCATAGTAGTTTTCGTTTTTTTCTGTAATTTCATCATTTTCTGCTAGACCATTAGCTAATATGAATAAACTATCATTAGTACTTTGATCTCCATCTACACTTATTCTGTTAAAACTAACATCGGCAGAATCTTTTAGAGCTTCCTTTAAAAGAGTAGGAGAGATGTTTATATCAGTAGTAATGAAAGCAAGCATTGTACACATATTAGGTTCTATCATTCCAGAACCCTTTGCCATAGAACCGAGTGTTATAACTTTATTCCCAATTTCTATATTTATAGCAAGTTCCTTTTTTACTGTATCAGTAGTCATAATTGCTTCAGAAGCATCTTTATAACCTTCTTTAGAAAGAGATTCTGTTAATTTGCCAACATTTTGTTCAATAGCTTTTATATTAAGAGGTACCCCAATAACCCCAGTTGAAGCTACTAATACATCTTCTGTATTAATATTTAATTCTTTAGCTTCAGAAGATGCCATACGTTTAGCCTTTCCAAGGGCATCATCACCATTGCAGGTATTTGCATTTCCACTGTTTATTATTACTGCTTGAGCAAACCCGTTAGATAGATGTTCTTTTGAAACATATATAGGAGCCCCCTTTACTTTATTGCTCGTAAATACTCCAGCAGCTGAAGCAGGTTTTTCTGAATAGATTAAGGCTAAATCCTTACTTTCTTCATTTTTCTTCAAACCACAATGAATGCCTGAAGCTAGAAATCCTTTTGGAGCAGTAACTCCACCTTCAATTACATTTATATTCAAATTAATTGCCCCCTTTTTATTAAAAGGATGGTGAAATAAAGTTTAATCCTTCTTTTTCATCAAGTCCTAATAGAATGTTCATATTTTGCACTGCTTGCCCTGCAGCACCTTTAACCATATTGTCTATTGCGCTAACCACTATTATTTGATCTTTTCTATGATTTAAGTGAAGTGATATGTGGCAGTAGTTAGAGTACCTAACATTTTTAGTACAGGCTACTTCGCCTAAAGGTAGTACGCTAACAAATGGTTCATCTCTGTAAGCTTCAATATATAGATCATGAATTTTCTCTAAATAAACTTGGTTTTTAGGTGTACAGTAAATAGTTGAAATTATTCCTCTACTTATTGGAAGTAAATGAGGAGTAAAGGTTACTGTAACATTATCACTTGCCATAAAACCAAGGGTTTCTTCAATTTCAGGGGTATGTCTATGACCTCCAACTTTATAAGGTGCAAAGTTTTCGTTTAATTCTGCAAAGTGGCTAGAAAGCGTTAACCCTCTACCAGCGCCAGTAGCACCTGATTTAGAGTCACAAATTATTCCCTTAGTTTCAATTAAAGAATTCTTAAGTAGAGGCATTAATCCAAGTTCTATAGAAGTTGGATAGCAGCCAGGATTAGCTATAAGCTTAGCTTTCTTAATTTTTGTTCTATTAAATTCAGGCAATCCATAAACACTTTCTTTATGGATTGCAGGATGAGAAAAATCTTTTTCATACCAAAGTTTGTAATTTTCTTCCTTTGATAATCTAAAGTCAGCACCCATATCAATACAAATTTTTCCGTGCTCTATACATTTTGATGCTATATCTTCACTTAATCCATGTGGAAGAGCAGTGAAAATTATTTCGGATTTTTCTAGTACATCCTCAATAGTTTCACATTTTAAATTAGTTTTATCTATGAATGTTTTATATATTGATGATATTTCTTCTCCTTCAAAAGATACTGAACTTATTGCTGATACAGTTACATCCTTATGATTTAAAAGTATTCTGAGTAATTCAGCTCCAACATAGCCAGTAGCCCCAATAATACCGACTTTTATCATTTTATAGGCCCCCTTTAGTTTCTTCTATAAATTTTTTTAAAGCATCTAGTTGTATATTTACAGATTGAGAAGATGGACCACCAATAACCTTTCTTTCCTCAACACATGTAAATAAGTCTATTGCTTTATATACATCCTCTTCAAAAATAGGAGAGAATTCTTTGAGCTTTTCTATAGAAAGATCTTCGATAGCTTTATTTTCTTTTATGCAGTGAAGTACTATTTCTCCAACTATTCCATGTGCAGTTCTAAAAGCTTCACCCTTTTTAACTAGGTAATCTGCAAGATCTGTAGCGTTAGTAAATCCACCAGCAGCCCCTTTTCTCATATTGTCTTTATTAACTTTCATTGTTTTTAACATTCCGGTAAAAGTTTTAAGAGAAAGTGTAATAGTATCTAATGCATCAAAAAGACATTCTTTATCTTCTTGCATATCTTTGTTGTAAGCTAGAGGTATGCCTTTCATCACAGTAAGAAGAGTCATTAAATCTCCATATACTCTACCAGTTTTACCTCTTATAAGTTCAGCTACATCAGGATTTTTTTTCTGAGGCATTATAGAACTTCCAGTACTATAGGCATCATCAAGTTCTATAAAACTAAATTCATTAGTACACCAAAGAATAATTTCTTCAGAAAATCTTGATAGGTGCATCATAATCATAGAAAGAGCTGAAAGTGTTTCTATTACATAATCTCTATCAGAAACTGAATCCAAACTATTTAAAGTGATTTTTGAAAATCCAAGGTCTTTTGCTACGGCAATTCTATCGATTGGATAAGTTGATGTTGCTAATGCACCTGAACCTAAAGGCATTTCATCAGTTCTCTTGTAGCAATCTTGTAAACGACCAATATCTCTTTTAAGCATTTCACCATATGCAAGCAGATGATGAGCTAGAGTTATAGGTTGAGCTTTTTGCATATGAGTATATCCTGGCATTATAGTAGATATATTTTCCTTAGATTTATTAAATATAACTTCTTGAAGTGAAAGAATATCAGATATAATATCTTTCTGAGCTTTCTTTAAATACATTCTTAAATCTAAAGTTACTTGATCATTTCTGCTTCTACCTGTATGAAGTTTTTTTCCACAAGGTCCTATATAATATGTTAGTGTTCCTTCTACAAAACTGTGAATGTCTTCTGAAGATGAATCTATTTCAATAACCCCATTTTCCATGCGAGTTAAGATTTCATTTAATCCACTTTCAATTTTATCGCTAGATGCTTTTGGAATTATACCTTGTTTCCCTAGCATCTTTACATGAGCTAAACTTCCTTCTATGTCTTCTTTATACATTCTTGAATCAACTCTGATAGAAGAGTTGAAATCATTAACTAAATCACTTGTTCCTTTTTTGAATCGTCCGCCCCAAAGTTTCATTTATTTTTCCTCACTTTTTATTTTTGCATTCATTTTGGCATGAACGACTATTGGAAGACCAAAAAGATTAACAAATCCAGCAGAATCCTTTTGATCATATACAGCGTCTTCACCAAATGTTGCATATTCTTCGCTATATAATGAATAAGGAGATGTCATGCCTGCATTAACTACATTTCCTTTATATAATTTAAGTTTTACTTCTCCAGTTACTGTTTCTTGAGTTTTTAGTACAAAAGAGTGTAGAGCTTCTCTAAGTGAAGTAAACCATAATCCGTTATATACAATATCTGCAAATTTTAAAGCAACTTGCTCTTTATAGTGGGCAGTTTCTTTATCTAAGCATAACTCTTCTAAATCTTTATGTGCTTTATAAAGGATTGTTCCACCTGGAGTTTCATAAACACCTCTAGATTTCATACCAACTAGTCTATTTTCAACCATGTCGGTAATTCCTATTGCATTTTCTCCACCTAATTTATTAAGTTCTTCAAGAAGTTTAACTCCATCCATTTTAACTCCATTTAAAGCTACAGGAATTCCTTTTTCAAAAGAAAGAGTGATGTATGTTGCTTTGTCTGGTGCCTTTTCAAGGGTAGTAGAAAGTTCTAAAATCTTTTCATAGTTTGGTTCATTATTTGGATCTTCTAAATCTAGCCCTTCATGACTTAGATGCCAAAGATTCATATCTTTACTATAGTTTGTTTCATAGCTTATTTTTATAGGAACCTTTTTTTCTAAAGCATAAGCTATTTCTTCTTCCCTTGATTTTATGTCCCATATTCTCCAAGGAGCTATAATTGGCATTTCTGGTGCAAATGCTTTTATAGCTAATTCAAATCTTACTTGGTCATTACCTTTACCAGTGCATCCGTGACAAATAGCATCAGCACCTTCTTTTTTTGCTATTTCAACCATTCTTTTACCTATAAGAGGTCTTGCAAAAGAAGTACCTAAAAGATATTTTCCTTCATATATAGCTCCAGCTTGAATTGTTGGGAAAATATAATCATTTACGAATTCTTCTGTTAAGTCCTCTATGTAAATTTTTGATGCTCCTGTTTTTAAGGCTTTTTCTTCTAAACCTTCTAGTTCGGATTTTTGTCCAACATTTCCAACGACTGCGATAACTTCGCAACCATAGTTCTCTTTAAGCCATGGAATTATTACTGATGTATCAAGTCCTCCTGAGTATGCTAGAACAACTTTATTATATTTTTTCATTACAATAGCCCCCTTAAATAAAACGATAAATTTTTCTAACTATTTATAATTATACATACATTTAAATAAATATGCAATAATTATTCATGAAAAATGAATAAAATTTCATAGGCATATAGAAAAAATGCTTAATAACTAAAGTTATGTAGCGGATTGTATGCATAAAAATAAAAAAAGAATATTTCTATAGTATAGTTATTCATAGTATGACTTGTGTTATAACTTTTATACTAAGAAATCATTGGTGATTTAGATGAATGTTTATTGTATAATTAGGAAATAGTTATTTCTAAGCATGTGGTATTAAATGTAAGTTTAAGATTGTTTTAAGAAAAAAGACATGTTAGATTTAATAAAAAAGGATAGTATATTAATATTCAAGATAATTTAAAGGAGAGTCAGAATGATTGAGGTAAAAGAAGTTTCAAAAGTATATAAAATGGGAAAAGAAAAAGTAGTAGCGTTAAAAAATGTTTCATTAAAAATTGAAAAAGGTGAGTTTGTTGCAATAATTGGTCCTTCAGGATCTGGAAAGTCAACACTAATGCATATTGTTGGGGGGTTAGATTCTCCTACAGTTGGAAATGTATATATAGAGGGAAATGATATTAGTAGATTAAAAGATAAGCAACTTTCTAAATATAGAAATGACAAGATAGGTTTCGTGTTTCAAGCATTTAACCTAGAGAATAGTCAAACAGCTCTTGAAAATGTAATGATGCCATTAATCTTTGCAGGAATATCAAAAAAAGAGAGAAAGGAAAGGGCATTAAAAGCGTTAGAACAAGTAGGCTTAAAAGAATATGTAAAACATAAACCAAATGAAATGTCAGGAGGACAAAGACAAAGGGTATCTATAGCAAGAGCATTAGTTAACAATCCAGAGATAATATTTGCAGATGAACCAACAGGAAACTTAGATTCTAAAAGTGGTGAAAACATAATGCAACTATTTAATGAAATTAATGCAAAAGGATATACAGTAATTATGGTTACTCATAATCCACTTGAAGCTAACAAGGCAAAGCGTGTTGTTAAGATCAAGGATGGTGAAATTATATCTGATATTATAAAAGAAGAGGAAATAGCCTTAGGAGGAGAAAAAGATGAAGCTTAAAGAGTATGTACTTATGTCCCTAAGGGATTTATGGAGAAGAAAAGGCAGAACTATTCTTACTTCCTTAGGTATTACCATTGGTACCTTACTTATAGTAACTATGATGGGAATAGTGCTAGGTCTTCAAAATTTTATGGTGAACACTGTTAATAATGAAGATACTGCAAAAAATATTAAAATTCAACCTTATAAATATATGACAGATGAAGAGGCTTCGGATGCAGATCTAAGTACATTACAAGATGAATATGGGAAAAAACTTGACAATAAGTTAATAGAAGAACTTAAGAATACTGAAAAAACAGAAAGCATAGTAGCTTCAATATCATATGATCCAAGTGCGTTAAGGGTTAATGGGAAAGAATATACAGGAGAAATATCTTGCATTGGTTATAATGATGGCGTAAATATTTATCCAAGTTCAGTAGTGGACAAAGTAAGATTCGAAAAAGGTAATGATGAATTAAAGCCAATTAAGGTAGGTAAAGAAATAGATAATAATTCAGGCCAAGCTCTTATTGGTAAAGAACTTTTAAATAACTTAGGGTTATCAGAAGATGAAATACTTAACAAAGAGATGGAAATAGTTACAAGTTCATCAAGTATAATAAAAACTAATAAAACAACTAAAAAGGTTACTGTGGTTGGAATTATTGATGAAAATTTTGAAAATGGAAGGAAGGTAGTTATATCTGCAAGGGATGCAGCTGAACTAAAAGGATATAGCACTTTGCAGAAAGATTATATGGAAAACAAGGGGTATGACAAGGTTGAGGTTACAGCAAAGGAAATAAGTGATGTAGAAGCTTTAAGTGAAAAAATTAAAGATTTAGATTATTACTCTGTATCTTCGATTGATATGGCAGAAGAAGTAGAAGAAAGTCTTAGTGGTATAAATACAGCTTTCTTAATACTTGGAATAATAGTATTAGTAGTAGCTGCGATAGGAATTGTTAATACCATGACTATGGCTGTTATTGAAAGAACAAAGAGTATTGGTGTTATGAAATCAGTAGGTGCAGATAGTGGCGCTATAAGAACTATATTCTTAGTTCAATCTTCTTTGATAGGATTAATTGGTGGAGCATTTGGAATTTTAATTGGGTCAGGAGTTAATGGATTAATTCAGATGTTTGCAACATCTAAGATATCTGATGCAGGAATGAAGATGTCAATTACAATAGGTTTGCCTTGGTATTGGCTTTTAGTAATATTAGCTTTTGCAATGATTATAGCATTAGTTTCAGGAATATATCCAGCAAATAAGGCATCTAAGTTAGATCCAATAGAAGCATTAAGAAGATAGGAGGGAGCAGTAAAAATGAAATTAGTAGATAAAATAAGCATGGCTTTCAGAGATTTAATGAATAGAAAAGTTAGATCAATACTTACTATTATTGCTGTATCAATAGGATCCCTTTTATTAGTAGTAATGATGGGAATTGGTGATGGAATAGTAAATAAGATGAAAAGTATGATTAGTAGTTTTGGGGATACAAATGTAGTGCAAGTAATGCCTATAGACTCAAACAAGATGAAGGATGCATCAAATAATAAATCTAGTATGTCAATTAGAATTAATGAAGAAGGGACATCAGCTAGCTCAAAGGATTTTAATAACAAAAAATCGGAGTATACAAAGAAAATATCAGAGGAAGATATAGAAAATATAAAGAATATAGATGGTGTGGACAAAATAGAAGCATCTATTAGTGGGAAAGCTACTAGTTTGAAACTTGATGGAGGATCAAGTTTGGATAAAAATATATCTGTCACAGGGGTAAATCTAAAATATAATAGTGATTTTAGTAAAAAGTTGGTGGCAGGTAATTCTCTAGTAAATGCAGATACAGATGTTTTAGTAGGAGAAAATCTTGTTAGTAAGTTAGGGATTAATGACAATGAAGAACTGCTAGGAAAGAAAATAAAAATTAAAGTAGAATATCCTAAGATGGATGGAATTCAAATAAAAGAACCAAAAGAAATAGAAGGAACTGTAGTTGGAGTGCTAAATAAAAAGGATTATAGAGATACTATTGTTATGGCAGATAAGAAGGCAGAAACCCTAATATCATATTTTACAGATAAAGAAAACTACATAAGTGAAAACGGCTATAATAGTGTTAGTGTATACGCTAAAGAGGGAACAAGCTTAGGTACATTAAGTAGTAAAATAACTCAAGAATATGGATATGAAACTTTTAGTTTAGATATGATTAATAGCATGCTTGATGTTCTAGGAACAGTAGTAAAAAGTGTATTATCTATAGCTGGAATAATAGTTCTTATAGTTGCAGCTTTAGGATTAGTTAATACTATGACTATGACTTTGCAAGAAAAGAGAAAAATGATAGGTGTAATGAGATCTGTAGGCGGATCAAGATCAAATATTAGAATGATATTTATATTCCAATCCGTAATGCTTGGTTTGGCCGGAGGGGCACTGGGAGGATTATTGTCTTCTGGTGGAATTATTTTTACTAACGAATATATTACAAAGAGTAGTAATTTCATAATATCATTAACTGCAAATAATGTATTTATATCTATAATAATTACATTACTAATTTCAATTGTAGCTGGATTAATTCCTGCAAGTAAAGCGGCAAAATTAAATGTAGTAGAAGCGGTGGCTGAGGAATAAAAATAGTAATTATGGGAAATACTAAACCTACAATATGATGTTGTAGGAGGGATAGTATGACACAATTGAGTTGTTGTGCGGATAGTTGTGGACATAACAAAAATGGCTATTGTTGTTTAAATTGTGTAGAAGTTGGAGGGGATCTTGCTAATAGTTCTGAATCAACTTGTTGCAATAGTTTTGTAGAGAAGTCAGGATCATTTACAAATGATACACAGTTGCCAAGTCCATACTCAGATATTAAATGTAAAGCAGAAAATTGTATTTACAACAGTGGCTATCACTGTGAAGCATATAATATAGATATTTCAGGTCATGCTGCTTCATATGTAGATGATACTTTATGTTCAACATTTACTTCTAAATAAAAATGAGCTGTCTAAAATATAAATTTTAGACAGCTCATTTTTATAATGGGAGTAATTAAGTTATTAAAAAATATTTTCAATATTTGGATTATGAAGATGTTTTATATTTTTAGCAAAATTTTTTAATGAATTTACTGCTATGATAGATTCAGTATAATCTCTGCAAGAAGTATATAAAGATAATTCAACAGCTTCATCCATCAAGTTATCAAAGTCATTATGATTTATATAAATTGAAGAGACCATTTGATTTTTATCAATTAGGTCTATTATCTCATTAGTAGAAGAATAGGCTTTTTCCCATTCTTTATTACTAATTAATAATTCTATTTCTTCAGTACGATCACTTATAGTATCGCATAATTCAATTAAGGAGTTATTAGCAAAGTAAACAAAGCAAAGTAGTGAGAAAAATATAATTACAGACATTATTGTACTTCTCATTTATTACACTCCTTTTCATAATCACCATATAGCTGATATTTAAAATTTCCTTGAGTATCGTACATAGCTATTAAAATATCATCCATAGAAGATAAATTATGTTTCTTTAACAATTTATTTATCCATTCTTTATCCTTACCTATAGTAGTTAATGAATTAGTATTTATTTTGCCATCGGTAATTATTATTTTAGGTAGTAAAGGTGGCTTATTATTTGATTTACTTTTAGAAGAATTATTATCCTTTGGAAGAATGGATAATTGACCATTATTTTCAAGTATTGCATATTGAATTTCTTCCAAGTCAAAGTATCCTGCAAGACGGATTTCTTCCATTAATTCATCAATATTAATTTGTTGTTTCTTTAAAACTTTATAGTTGAGCTTACTTTTATAAACTAATATGCAAGGTTCCCCATCTACAACTTTCCTTATGAATTGACTTTTTAATTCAAGTAGTGAAAGAAGAGTCTTCATAAAAAGCAAAGTAATTATAGGGATTATACCTAAAAGTAATGGAAATCTTGTATCCTGCATGGGAAGCGATGCTAAATCTGAGATCATAATGGTTATTACAAATTCATAAGGTTGAAGTTCACCAATTTGACGTTTTCCCATTATTCTCATAACTACGACTACCAATGTATATAAAATAGCTGTTCTGATAAAAACTATGAACATAATTAAACACCTCTTTAAATTATTATTTCTCAGTCCTAGAAACTATATTCTATATCTTATATCTTTGTAGGAGTAACACTTGGGTATATAATGGAATAGAGTGAGAATTTATGCTACAAATCTAAGGAGAGGAAAATTTATATGGAAGAAATAAAATTACAATTAGGAAATACAAACATAATTAATGCTAACAAGGAGACTACTTTTAAGGAATTAGCAGATAGATACTATAAAGATAAAAGCATAGTCCTATGTGAATTAGAAGGAGAGTATTATGAACTAAGTAAAAAAGTCCCTGAGGCAGGTAAGATAAACATGATTTCTGCCAATAGTGAGATTGGTTGGAAAGTTTACTCAAGAACACTTCAATTCATTTTTATAAAGGCAGCTTTAGATATATTTCCAAATGCGAAGATTACGATAGAACATTCAATATCAAAAGGGATATTTGGAGAGATACATAAAGAAACTCCATTGACTGAAGATGAAATAATATTAATTAAAGAGGCTATGAAAAGATTAATCCATAGAGATATACAAATAAAGAGGGTAAAGATTGATAAAAAGAAGGCTATGGATATATTTCAAAAGTACGGTATGCAAGATAAGGTTATGCTTTTAAAGCAGATGGATTTTAATGAAGTGAATTTATATGAGTTAGATGGAAGATATGATTATTTTTATGGACAAATGGCATATTCTACAGGAATAATAGAAGCTTTCGATTTAATTAGATATGCTCATGGGTTTATTTTAAGAAATCCTAAAGAAGGGGATATTAGTTCGCTGCCTGAATTTAAGGAACAGAAAAGTCTTGCAAATATTTTTTATGAAACAGAGGAATGGCTTAGGATACTTGGTATAGGTGAAGTTGGAAGTTTAAATGAAAAAGTCATTAATGGAGATTTGAAAGATGTAATATTAGTTTCTGAAGCCTTACATGAAAAGAAGATTGCTCATATAGCAGACCAAATAAGTAAGAAAGAAGATATAAAGATAGTACTTATAGCAGGGCCTTCTTCATCTGGAAAGACTACCTTTGCGAATAGGCTTGGAATTCAATTAAGGGTTAATGGGCTTATTCCAATTTCAATATCTCTTGATGATTATTTTCTAGATAGGGAAAGGACGCCTAAGGATGAGGAAGGAAATTATAATTTTGAATCTATTTATGCTATAGATTTAGATTTATTTAATGAAAATTTAAAAGGTCTTTTAAAAGGTGAAGAAGTAGAAATTCCTAGTTATAATTTTAGGACAGGAACTCGTGAATGGAGTGGAAACAAGATAAAGTTGCCACAAAATGGAGTCATAATTATAGAAGGGATACATGGATTAAATCCAATACTTACAAGTGAGATAGAGGATAAAAATAAGTTTAAAATCTATATTTCAGCCTTAACTCAGCTAAATATAGATAATCATAATAGAATTGCAACTACTGATGTCAGAAAGATTAGAAGAATAGTTAGAGATTACTTGTCACGAGGATATGGTGCAGAAGATACATTAAATATGTGGTCATCAATCAAAAAAGGGGAAAAAGAGTATATATTTATATATCAAGAAGAGGCAGATGTAATGTTTAATTCAACATTAGTGTATGAATTAAGTGTACTTAAATCTTATGCAATTAAAGAGTTAGATAAAATTAAGCATGGAAGTCCATCATATAATGAAGCTGTAAGGTTAAAATCATTTTTGAATTTTTTTAAGGAAATTAAATTTGAAGATGTACCTGAGAATTCTATTTTAAGAGAATTTATAGGTGGAAGTTGTTTTTATAAGTATTAAATAAAATGAACTATATCCTGACACTTGAGTAAAAAGAGTGTTTGGAGATAGTTCATTTTTTAAGTTTCGCTTGGATTTTTAAGTTTTTTTATGATAATTCTTAATTTATGAACAATAATGTAAATTTATATTGATTTAATTATAAGTTTTGCTTAAACTAAAATGAGGAATTTACAAGGAACGAAGGAGAAAATATATGACAAATCTAGGCGTTTTTGATATTTTAGGACCTATTATGATTGGTCCTTCAAGTTCGCATACAGCAGGAGCAGCAAGACTTGGAAAGGTCGCTAGAGCTGTTTTAGATGGAGAACTTGAAAGTGTTAAGTTTTATTTACATGGTTCTTTTGCTAAGACGTACAAAGGACATGGAACTGATAGGGCATTAGTTGCAGGAATAATAGGAATGGAACCTAGTGATATAAGACTTAGGGATTCATTAGAAATAGCAAAGAAATATGGATTAAAGATAGAATTTATTGAAGCAGATTTAGGAGATGTTCACCCTAATACAGTAAAGTTTATAATGAAAAGTGTAAAGGGTAGAGAATGCGAAGTTATGGGATCTTCAATAGGTGGAGGTAGTATTAAAATTACCGAAGTCAACGGAAATAATGTGGAGTTTACAGGAGAGTATCCTACATTAATTATTTCCAATAAAGATGTACCAGGATCTGTTTCGAAGGTTACTTCTATACTTTATGAAGAGGGGATAAACATAGCGTTTATGAAAGTGTTTAGAAATCAAAAAGGAAAAGATGCTACTATGGTTTTCGAAGTGGACTATAGAGTTGAGAAAAATGTTATAGAGAAAATCGAGAGTATAGATTCAATAAGTAGAGTTATAAGTATTCATCCTGTTAAGGAGGGAGAGTAGTATGAAAATAGCTAGAAGTGGTGACGAATTATTAAAGATTTGTTTTGAAGAAAATATCTCCCTAAGTGAATATGCTATAAGATATGAAATTGAGAATAGGGAGATAACAAGGGAAGAATTATATATAAAGATGAAAAAAAATCTCAATGTTATGATAGAATCTGCTAATAGTGGAATGAATAAAGAAATATATTCAGTTAGTGGGCTTATAGGTGGAGATGCATATAAGATAAAAAAATACTTAGATAAGGGAAATACTCTTATTGGTGAAACAATGGTATTAGCAATGGCAATGGCATTATCCTCATCAGAAGTAAATGCCGCTATGGGGAAAATAGTAGCTTGTCCTACAGCTGGATCTTGTGGGATATTACCAGCAGTTATCCTTACAGCAGGTAAAAAACTTAATAAAAGTGAAGATGAATTAATTACTGCACTTTTTGCAGCATCTTCAGTAGGAATGATAATTGGAATGAATGCTACATTATCTGGAGCAGAAGGTGGATGTCAAGCAGAGTGTGGATCAGCATCGGCAATGGGGGCAGCAGCGGTTGTTGAAATGATGGGTGGTACTCCAAAAATGAGTTTAGATGCAGCAGCTATAATTTTGAAAAATGTTTTAGGATTAGTTTGTGATCCGGTTGCAGGACTAGTAGAAATACCTTGTGCAAAGAGAAATATATCGGGAGCTATAAGTGCATTAAGCATAGCAGATTTAGTAATGGCTGGTGTAGACTCAAAGATACCATTTGATGATGCGGTTTCAGCTATGTATAAAGTAGGAAAGTGTTTGCCAACATCATTAAGGGAAACAGCTGAAGGTGGAGTAGCTATAACTAAGGCAGGACTTGAACTTAGAAAGAAAGTTTACGGAGAAGAAGAATAGTGATAAAATAAAATACGAAAATTAAATAAAATTACTAGGGGAGCTGAATTAAAGCTGAGATTGAAGAAAGTAATCTTCTAAACTCTTGAACCTGATGTGGTTAGAACCACCGGAGGGAAGTAATAAAACTAAAGTGTTTATTAGTATAGCCTTCAAAAGCTATACTTTTTTTATTACAGATTTAATTTATGCTCAGCTTTTTAGGAGGCTTTTATGAAAAGAAGAAACGTAGCTTATAAGTTAGCTATGAGCGGTATATTTATTGCTATTTCAACTGTTTTTGGAACTTTTTCAATACCAATCTTCGGAGCTAAAATGTCACCAGTCCAACATTTTATAAATGTTGTTTCAGCTGTTATTTTAGGGCCAGTTTATGCTTTGGGAAATGCATTTGTAACATCTCTATTAAGGAATATGTTGGGAACAGGTAGTTTGCTGGCTTTTCCAGGGAGTATGATAGGAGCGTTACTTGCTGGACTAGCTTATAAGAAGTTTAAAAGAGTAGGTTTAGCATTACTTGGTGAAGTTATTGGAACAGGAATTATAGGGGCATTAGCTGCATATCCAATTGCAACCTTATTGTTAGGTAAAGAAGTTGTATTGTTCGTGTATATTGTACCTTTCAGTGTAAGTTGTATTGGTGGAGCAGCAATAGCATATAGTTTTTTTAAAATACCAGCTATTAGAAAATTGTTAATAGAAGAAAGGGGAGAACAATAATATGAAGACAGCACTTACAATTGCAGGTTCAGATTCTTCAGGAGGAGCAGGGATACAAGCAGATATTAAATCAATATCTGCAAATGGAGTTTTTGCTATGAGTGTAATAACTGCTGTAACTGTACAAAACACTATGGGGGTTTTTGGGGTCCAAGATATCGAAGCTGAAATTATCGAAGCTCAAATAAAGGCTATTTTTGATGATATTGATGTTAATGCTATAAAAATAGGAATGGTATCTAAGATTGAATCAATCAAAGCAATTAGTAAAGGATTGAGAAGACAAAAAAACTTACCGCCTATAGTTGTGGATCCAGTGATGATTTCTAAAAGTGGATTTAAGCTTTTATTAGAAGATGCTAAAGAAACTTTAATAAAAGAATTATTTCCTCTAGCAACACTTATAACTCCTAATTTACCTGAAGCAGAAGAAATTTTAGACGATAAAATAAGTAATGTTGAGGAAATGAAAAAGGCTTGTATTAAATTAAAAGAACTTGGACCTAAATATGTATTAATTAAAGGTGGACATCTTGAAGAAGATGCTACTGATGTGTTATATGATGGGGAAAAGTTTATATATTTAAATCAAGAAAGAATAGATACTAAAAATACTCATGGAACAGGATGTACTCTTTCCTCAGCAATAGCAGCTAGCTTGGCAAAAGGTATGAATATTGAAGAAGCTGTGAAAGAAGGAAAGAGATACATAACAGTTGCTATTGAACATGGATTTAAATTAGGCAAAGGTGTTGGACCTACAAATCATTTTTATGAATTATATAAAAATGCTAATTTAGAAATAAAATAAAGAATTATAAGGAAAGTGAAGGTTGATTTTATCTCCATTTGAAAAGATCATTTCTTTTTTTGAAAGAGTTAAATGAATACTTTTACTTTCTTTTTTGTCTTTATTTTTTACATATAAAGTATAATCGAAAGGATTTTCAATTATATTTTCAATTGTAAAACTGAAAGAGTTTTCATGTGAATTAGTAAGTTTAATACTATGAGATCTTATTCCTATAAATTGAACATCTGATTTAATTGTATCTTTAAATGATAATTCATATCCCCAATTCTCAGCATAAATAGTATTAGAGCCAGTTTTTTTACAAGTAGAAATATTCTTACAACCAGTAAGTTTTGCTTCTTCCAAAGACTGTGGTTTTTCAAATAAATCTTTTTTATCTCTTTTACACAAGGTTGATCCTTTATCATAAATTATTATATTATCACACACCCTAAAAGCTTCTTTAATATTATGGGTTACAAAAATTACATCGGCTCTAAAATCTTTTAAAATATACATTAATTCTTTTTCCATCTCACTTCTAAGGTGATGATCTAAAGCTGAAAAAGGTTCATCTAAAAGAAGAATATCTGGAGAAGTAATTAATGCTCTAGCTAGAGCAACTCTTTGTTGTTGCCCTCCTGATAATTGAGAAGGGTATCTATTTTCTAATCCATTTAGGTCTAACCTTTTTATGTAGTTTTTAATTAAATTATTCTTTTCATTTCTATTTGTTTCATTTAAAACAATTTCAATATTTTCTGTTATTGTCATATTAGGAAATAGAGCATAGTTTTGAAATAAGAATCCAACATTTCTCTTTTGAGGAGGTAAGTTAATGCCTTTTTCGGAATCAAAAAGAGTTTTATTATTCAATACTATTTTCCCAAAGGTGGGAGTTTCTAGCCCAGCAATACAACGTAAAGTCATACTTTTTCCAGATCCTGAAGCTCCCAAAAAGCCTAAAATTTTATTTTCTTCTGTAAATTTTGCTTCAAGCTTAAAGGTAGGTAATTGTTTTTCAATATCAATATGTAAAGACATGTTATCTACCTCTCTTTTCCATAATTTTAATTTGTATTTGTGACCAATAATTTAATAGCAATATCATAAATAGGGATATTGTTATTATTATTATGACCCATAGAATTGCCTCATCCATGTTTCCACTTTCTACAGCAAAAAATATGGCAAGTGGCATTGTTTGGGTTTTACCTGGAATATTTCCAGCTAACATCAATGTTGCACCAAATTCCCCCATAGCTCTAGCAAAGGATAAAACAATTCCTCCTATTATGCCAGGTTCAGCAAGGGGAATAGCAATTTTATAAAAGATTTTCTTTTCACTTAACCCTAAAGTTCTAGCAGCAGAAATTATGTTTTCATCAATTTGTTCAAAGGCAGATCTTGTTGTTCTATACATCATTGGGAATGATACCACAGTAGCAGAAATAACAGTGGCAAACCATGTAAATATTATAGATGTATTAAAAAAGCCCAGGAGCTTTCCAACAGCTCCATTTTTACCACATATGACAAGTAATACAAATCCAACTACAGTAGGAGGAAGGAGAAGAGGAAGGGTTAAAATGCCATCAATAAATCCCTTAAAGTGCCCTTTATAATTTGCTACTATATATGCTGTTAATATGCCAAGTATAAATGTTATAAAAGTTGATATTAATGAGGTTGATATAGAAATCAATAAAGGTGATAAATCCAAGATGCTCCCTCCTTATAAAAATTAGTTTACAGATTTATAACCATACTTTTTAAAAATTTTTTGCGCTTTATCTGTAAATAGAAAGTTTTCAAACTCTTTTGCTATATACTGATTCTTAGTTGTATTAATTATACCTACAGGATAGTTAATTGGAGAATGATATTCAGAAGGAATTTGTTCAATGATCTTTACTGAATCATTACTTAATGCGTCGCTTAGATAGACAAATCCTACTTCTGCATTACTAGAAATTACCCAAGAAAGTACTTCTTTAACGTCTTTTGCAAATACCAGTTTAGGTTGCAATGAAGTTTTAATATTAAGTTTTGTAAAAACTTCATCAGCATATTTGCCAGCAGGTACACTGCTTGCTTCGCCAACAGCTATTTTCTTAACAATGTCACTAGTTAAGTCATTAATCCCTGTTATTTTAGAATCTTTTGGACCTACTAATACCAGTTCATTTTTAATTAAATCTTTATCTGATGAATCTATTAATAAGCCTTTATCCTTTAATTGTTTCATCTGACTTTTACCAGCAGATATAAAGACATCACAAGGGGCGCCTTGTTCGATTTGTTGCTCTAGAGAGCCAGAAGCACCAAAATTAGTTACTAAAGTAACGTTAGGGTTTACCTCTTTAAAAGACTTTTCTAAATCAGCCATGGCTTCTTTTAAGCTAGCAGCAGCAGATATATTTAATTCAATTGAAGCACTGGCTGTAATTTTTTTATTACTACAGCTAATAGAGGAAAAAGGTAGTATAAGAATTATCAGTAAAGATAGAAATTTAATTAATTTTTTCATATTATCCCTCCTAAATTATATTTTTTTTAAAATCACTTCAAAATCCTGATCTGTAACTCTTTTTACATCAAAAGATAAGTTGTTTTTATCACTATGACTTCTAAGCCAAGGTGGTACATGGCAACATCTAAGTTTAAGTGCATCAAAGGCTGTAGTTTCAATAAAAGGCAATAAGGCTTTTTTTGAAGAAAGTTCTGGGTTTTCAAGTTGGGCTTTAATTAAGTCTAAATAATATTCACCTTCTTTAATTTTTATAATTTTATTCTTATTCTCATTGAACTTTAGTTCTTCTTCAGCTTCGTGTTTCATTTCCTGATTTAAAACCTCATCTAAAATTCCTTCAGCTTTACCAGGTAACTCCCAGATGCTAAAATCTTTTGAATAAAAAACGCTATAAGGAATACCATATCCTTTTTTGACAACAACAATTTTGCAGTCATCAAATTCATCAATTAATTTTAAATAACCATGACGTAATGCTCTTATCCCTTTAACATCTTTCATATCTACATCTAGTTTTTTGTATATGATCCACATCTTTTCTTTTTTATGAAAAATCTTAAGTTTAGTTGCTTCTAAGAATGTTGCTATTTCATCTTTTGCATCAAGAAATACTGCTATTTTTTCCATGAGATTCCTCCTTTTTAAAACAAAAAAGACCCAGTGTTAAACTGCGTCTTTGCATTTGAAATATTTAATTATTTCTAGTTTATCTCATATAATTGGTTTGTCAAGATATTTTTTCAAAATATTTCAAATTTTAATTTTTATAAAGTAAGATTGACGTTATTGTTATTAACATTTATTCTTAATATTAAAATAACAAAAAATGTTAATAGAGAGGTGTTGTTAAATGAGTACAATCAAGACAAAGTACGGCTATTTAAATGGGGCAAGCATTACTGGAAGATATAATTCAGGGGAATATGAATGTTGTACCGTAAAAGAAAAAAGTAAAGTAAATATATTAGGGTACACATTTATACCTTTGTATGAAGAGATGAAAGAAAGAAGAAAGGAGTTACCTGCAGTAAAGTTTTATAAAAGTGGAGATATAAAAACTATATCTTTAAATGAGCAGGTACGCATAAATACTAGTGCAGGTGATTTTCCAGTTGAAAAGATAGTATTTTACGAGAGTGGTGAAATAAAAAGATTATTTCCTCTGGATGGAAGATTGTCTGCTTACTGGTCTGAAGAAGATGAGTATAAGTTAGCTACAAGAGATAGAGTACACACAGATATTGGTGATTTTTATTCAAAATTCATATCATTGCTTTTTTATAGATCAGGAAAAATTAAAAGTGTTACTTTATGGCCAAAGGAAAGAATAAAATATAAAATACAAAATAAATTTATAAATATAAGGATAGGGTTATCTTTCTATGAAAATGGACAAATCGAATCTTGTGAACCAGGAGTACCAATAGCTATAAAAACTCCAGTAGGAATAGTTGAAGCTTTTGATAAGAACGCCTTAGGAATTCATGGAGAGGATAATTCTTTGAAACTTAATGAAGATGGAAGTATTAAGTCAGTAATTACTAGTACGAATAAGATAGAAGTCAAAAATAAGGAGGGTGATAAAATAATATATTCTCCTAAAACCATAAAAAAGTATGTTGGCGATATTAATACGATAATACCAGTAAAGTTGGAGTTTTATAATAATTCAATAAAAATAAATAATTATGAATATAAAATTAAAGAAAATTCCTTTGAAATTCTTTCATCATTAGGGAAGACATTAACCTTAAAGGGTGATTTGTAAAAAGAATCCGTTTTCAATTTGTAAATTATTTTTAGAAAATGGGGGTAAATATTTTTATGATAAATATGCAATAAATGATATATTTTAACATTATTGTGTGATATTATAAATACAATAAACTATAAGTAAATAAAACTTGAAGAAGACAATGGGGTCTAAATCTTATCGATTAGTTAAGATTTGGGCCTTAATTTTTTCTTCATATTAGACAAAGGCGTCTTTCAAAAATAGGGAAAGGCGCCTTTCTGCTTTACTAATAATCAATATACTGCTTATAACTTCTTAAATAAATGAGAAGGTATATAAATTTAAAAATAAAAGGAGGAAATGTAAATGAGACAAGTTGCAATTTACGGAAAAGGTGGTATAGGAAAATCAACTACCACACAAAATTTAACAGCAGGTTTAGCAGAGTTAGGAAAGAAAATCATGGTTGTAGGGTGTGATCCAAAGGCTGATTCTACAAGATTATTGCTTGGAGGGCTAGCACAAAAAACAGTTCTTGATACTTTAAGAGAGGAAGGAGAAGATATTGACTTAGATTACATCATGAAAGATGGATTTAAGGGTATTAAATGTGTTGAATCAGGTGGGCCAGAACCAGGAGTTGGATGTGCTGGTAGAGGCATTATAACCTCAATAGGTATGCTTGAAAGATTAGGTGCATATACACCAGATTTAGATTATGTTTTTTATGATGTATTGGGGGATGTTGTTTGTGGTGGCTTTGCAATGCCAATTAGAGAAGGTAAAGCACAAGAAATATATATAGTTGCAAGTGGTGAGATGATGGCATTATATGCAGCAAATAATATTTCAAAAGGTATAAGAAAGTATGCCAAAACAGGTGGAGTTAGACTTGGAGGAATTATTTGTAACTCAAGAAAAGTTGATAAAGAGTTAGATCTTTTAGAAGCATTTGCTAAGGAACTTGGAAGCCAACTTATTCACTTTGTACCAAGGGACAATATGGTTCAACGAGCTGAAATTCATAAACAAACAGTTATTGAATTTGATCCAAAAGCAGATCAAGCTGAAGAATATAGACAATTAGCAAAGAAAATTGATGAGAATAAGATGTTTGTTATTCCAAAACCAATGACACAAGAAAGATTAGAAGAAATATTAATGGAATATGGATTGATGGATATTTAATTAAAAATGTGAGGAGTGTGTGTTGAGATGTATATGATTCGTGCAATATTAAGACCTGAAAAAGTGAATATAGTACTTTCGGAATTATTAGATGCGGGTTTTCCAGAAGTAACAAAGATGAGTGTTTTTGGTAGAGGTAAGCAAAAGGGAATAAAGGTTGGAGATATTCATTATGATGAATTACCAAAAGAAATGTTGTTACTTGCAGTAAAAGATGAAGATAAGGATGATGTTATAAGAGTTATAATGAAAAATTCTAGAACTGGAGAAAAAGGTGCATTTGGAGATGGCAAGATTTTTGTCTCACCGATAGAAACTGCCTACACAGTAAGTAGTGGTAAAGAAGGATTATAAAAAATAGGAGGAAAAGCTCATGAAAGAAGTTATGTGTTTTATTCGTTTGAATAAAGTAAACAAAACTAAAGAATCTCTTGCAGAAGCTGGCTTTCCATCAATTACTTGTATGAAAGTTTTAGGAAGAGGCAAAAAATCTATTGATCAAGCTTATGTTCAAGGTTTTATAGATGCTGGTGAAGAAATACCTAGTCCTTATGCTGAAAATTTCACAGAAAGAGGAAGGTTAATTCCTAAGAGATTTATAACTCTTGTAGTAAATGATGATGAAGTTAAAACTGTAGTGGACACAATTATGGATGTTAATTCTACTGGAACTCCCGGTGATGGAAAGATATTTATACTACCAATAAATGAAGTATATAGAGTAAGAGATGGTGAAAGCAATGAGAGTGCAATTTAATTTTGGAGGTGATGCTAATGAGTAAGGTAGATAGTATTTTAGAAAACTATAGTGCTAAAGTTTATAAAAATAGAAAAAAACATATGTTAGAACTTGTTGAAGATAAACAAGAAATTGGAGCTAACAGTAGAACTATGCCAGGGATGCTTACCCATAGAGGTTGTTGCTATGCTGGATGTAAAGGTGTTGTACTTGGGCCTATAAAAGATGCGGCAATAATTACTCATGGACCTATAGGGTGTGGATATTATTCTTGGGGGACAAGAAGAAATAAGGCTATAGCTAAAGAAGATGGAAAGAATTTTCTAGAATATTGTTTTTCAACTGATTTACAAGAAAGTGATATCGTATTTGGAGGAGAAAAAAAGCTAAAGCAAGCAATTAAAGAAGTTGTAGAGATATTTAATCCTAAAACAATATTTATATGTGCTACATGTCCAGTTGGTTTAATAGGTGATGATTTGCCAGCGGTTGCAGCAGAAGCTAAGAAGATGTATGGAATTGAAGTTGTATCATTTGCCTGTGAAGGGTATAAAGGTGTTTCTCAATCAGCAGGACATCATATAGCAAATAATTCAATAATAAAAAATTTAATAGGAACAAGTGACTATGAACCTAAAAAACACTCTGTAAATATTCTTGGGGAATATAACATAGGTGGTGACGGTTTTGAAATCGGAAGAATTTTAAAAAGTATAGGCTATGAAGTTATATCAATCATGACTGGTGATGGTAGTGTAGATGATATAAGAAAAGCCCATACAGCTGATTTAAACCTAGTTCAATGTCACCGTTCGATTAATTATATCGCAGAAATGATGAACATTCAATATGGAACAAGTTGGATGAAAGTTAATTTTATAGGAGTTGATTCAACTATACAAACTCTAAGAGATATGGCAAAATTCTTTGACGATCCAGTACTAACAGCTAGAACTGAAGAGGTAATAGAAGAAGAACTTGAAAATATTAAAGATGATATTGCAGTATATAGAGAAAAGTTAACTGGTAAAAAAGCAGCTTTATTTGTGGGAGGCTCAAGGTCTCATCATTATCAAATGTTATTAAAGGATTTCGGAGTAGAAACAGTACTTGCAGCTTATGAATTTGCTCATAGAGATGACTATGAAGGTAGAGAAGTTATACCAACAATCATAGAAGATGCAGATTTAAAGAATATAGAAGTACTAGAAGTAGAAAAAATTGAAGACAAATTTAAGATAGTGAAGAGCCAAGAAGATATAGAAGAATTAAAGACACAACTTAAAGATTTAGAAGACTACCCTGGAATGATGAGAGATATGAATAAAGGTTCTGTTGTAGTGGATGACTTAAATCACTATGAAACAGAGGAATTTATAAAGAAACTCAAACCAGATGTATTCTTCTCAGGTATAAAGGATAAGTTTGTGATCCAAAAGGGCGGGGTTTTATCTAGACAATTACATTCCTACGATTATAGTGGACCATATGCTGGATTTAGAGGAGCTGTTAACTTTGGTAGAGATTTAACTATGGGCTTATATACTCCAGCTTGGGGATTTACATGTCCACCATGGAAGAAAGAGCCTATATTAGAAGGAACTTTTGGAGGTGAGGAATAATGTTAGATTTAACACCACAAGAAATAAAAGAAAGAAAAGCGCTTAAAGTTAATCCAAGTAAGACATGTCAACCAGTTGGAGCGATGTATGCAGCTCTTGGAGTTCATAATTGTATGCCACATAGTCATGGATCACAAGGATGTTGTTCATATCATAGAACTTTTTTAACAAGGCATTTTAAAGATCCAGCAATTGCTTCAACTTCAGCATTTAGTGAAGGTGCTTGTGTATTTGGTGGAGGAAGCAACTTAAAAACTGCTGCTAAAAATATATTTGATATATATGATCCAGATATTATTGCGGTACACACAACTTGTCTTTCAGAAACAATAGGTGATGATATTGGATCTATTATAGAAACAATAGATATACCAGAGGGGAAATATATGGTTCATACCAATACTCCAAGTTATGTTGGCTCTCATATTACTGGATTTGCCAATATGGTAACTGGTTTTATAAGAGATTTATCTAAATCTACTGGTGTTTCAAATGGAAAGATGTGTGTAATACCTGGTTTTGTTAACCCTGGTGATATGAGAGAAATGAAAAGATTATTAAAACTTATGGGAGTAGATTTTACAATGCTACCTGATACTAGTGGAGTAATAGATGCGCCAATGAATGGCAAATATGAACTATTCCCTAAGGGAGGAACAAAGATTGAAGATATCATAGCTCTTGGAGACTGTGAAAAAACTTTAGCTCTTGGAAGTTTTGCATCAGAAGCTGGAGCAACTGAGCTAGAGAATACTTATAAAATTCCTTATAAGAAGTTATATATGCCAATAGGGGTTGGATCTACAGATGATTTCATAATGGAATTAAGCAAATTTAGTAAAGAACAAGTTCCTTATGAAATAGAAGAGGAAAGAGGACAATTAGTTGATATAATGGTTGATTCTCATCCTTATTACAGTGGAAAAACAGTAGCTATATATGGTGATCCAGATACTGTTATAGGGTTAACTAAGTTTGTACTTGAACTTGGAATGATCCCTAAGTATGTAATAACGGGTACTCCAGGAAATGCATTTGAAGTAGAAGTAAATTCATTATTTGAGCAATTTGGGGTAGAAGGCTGTATTTGTAAACAAGCAAGTGATTTATTTGAACTACATCAGTGGATTAAGAACGATAAAGTTGATCTACTTATTGGAGGAACTCATGGAAAATATATAGCTAGAGCTGAGGACATTCCTCTAGTAAGAGCTGGTTTCCCAATATTAGATAGATATGTGCATTCATATATGCCACTAGTAGGGTATAAAGGAGCAATGAGATTACTTGAGCTTATCCTAAATGCTTTAATGGATAGACAAGATAGAGATTGTTCAGAAGAAAATATGGAGTTAGTAATGTAACAATCATGGATAGACTTAACGAAGTTTCTAAGGATTTAAAGAAACTTCGTTGAAGTTTTATCTAATAAATATATGAAAGGTGTGATTTATTTGGGAGACAAGGTATCAGGTGCTTTGCTCAAAGAGAGAGAAGACTTTATTTTTTGCAAGAATGATAGTTGTAGTGGAGAAATGAAATGTGATAGTGATAGTTTATCAGGTGCTGTAAGTCAAAGAGCTTGTGTATATTGTGGAGCAAGGGTTGTCCTAAATCCTATAACAGATGCTTATCACATCGTTCATGGGCCAATTGGATGTGCAAGTTATACATGGGATATAAGAGGAAGTCTTTCAAGTGGTGAAGAGCTTTATAGAAATAGTTTTTCAACTGATTTAAGTGAAGAGGACATAATATTTGGTGGGGAAAAGAAATTAACTTCTGCAATAGAAGGAATTATGGAAAACCATAGCCCTAAAATAATATTTATATATGTAACGTGCATAGTAGGGGTTATAGGAGATGATGTTGAAGCAATTTGTAGAAAAGCAGAAGAAAAATATTCTATTCCTGTTATACCTGTAAAGGCTCCAGGGTTTTCAGGTAATAAATCTAAGGGATATAAGGCAGCTGGTGATGCTTTGATGAACCTATTTAGAAGAAATATATTGCCAAAGGTTAAAGGAGTAAATATACTTGGAGACTTTAATTTAGCTGGAGAAATGTGGATAATACAAGACTATTTAAAGAAAATAGGTGTTAATGTGGTGTCTACGATAACAGGAGATGCCAGTTATGATAAGTTAAAAAGAGCAAGTAGCGCAAGTTTCAACATAGTTCAATGTGCAGGATCTATGATAGCTCTAGCTAAGAAGATGGAAGCTGAAATGAATATTCCATTTATTAAGATAAGTTTTGTTGGACTAGAGGATACTAAGAATTCTCTGCTTAAAATTGCAAGCCTTTTTGGAGATAGGAAAACTATAGAAAGAGCAAAAGATCTTATAAGCAAAGAAGAAGCGCGAATTATTCCTATACTGAACTCTTACAAAGAAAATCTTAAAGGAAAAAAAGCTGCTATTTATGTAGGTGGGGGATTTAAAGCTATTTCATTAATAAAGCAATTTAAAGAATTAGGAATGGATACAGTTCTAGTTGGAACACAAACAGGTAAAAAAGATGATTATGAAGTAATAAATAATCTAGTTGATAACGGAACAGTGGTTTTAGATGATGCAAATCCAGCAGAACTAGAAAAGTTTATAAAAGAGAAAGGTGCTGATATATTAGCAGCAGGGGTAAAAGAGAGACCTCTTGCTTATAAGCTAGGTTTAGCTTTTTGTGATCACAACCATGAGAGAAAACATCCTCTTGGAGGTTTTATAGGAGCAATAAATTTTGCAAAGGAAGTAAATGAATCAGTTAATAGTCCAGTTTGGAAGTATGTTAGAGAAGGAAGGTAGAACTATGAAAGAAGATTATAAAAACTTAACAGTTAATCCTTGCAAGATGTGTATGCCTATGGGAGCTGTGAATGCTTTATATGGAATTAAAGGAGCAATGACAATATTACATGGTTCTCAAGGGTGTAGTACATATATTAGAAGACATATGGCAACACATTATAATGAACCAATAGACATAGCTTCTTCTTCTTTAACAGAACAAGGAACTGTTTATGGTGGAGAGAAAAATTTAATAATTGGTTTAGAAAACTTAATTAAGTTATACAATCCAAAAGTTATTGGAATAGCAACGACTTGTTTGGCAGAAACAATAGGTGAAGACATAGTACGTATTTCTAAAACTTTCAAAGAAACTCATAGTGAAAGTAATGTAGAATTAATACCAATTTCATCGCCAGGGTATGGTGGCACACAGTATGATGGGTTCTGCAGAGCACTTAGGGCAGTTGTTGAGAATTTAGATCTAGATGATACAAAAAATCAGAAGATTAATATTGTAACAAGTTTAATAAGTCCTGCAGATACAAGGAAACTTAAAGAAATATTAAATAGTTTTAATATAGACTATATTCTATTACCTGATATAAGTGAAAATCTTGATGGAGTTCATAAAATAAACTATGAAAGACTCCCATCTCATGGTACTAGCATAGAAGAGATAAAGATGATGGCTGGGGCAAGAGCAACAATAGAAATTTTTAGCTTTGTAAATGATGAAAATTCCGTTGGAAAATATCTAGAAGATAATTTTGGCGTTGAAAATTATAAAGTAAATATACCAAGAGGACTTAGGGATACTGATAAGTTTTTAGAGGTGTTATCTAAGGTTTCGGGAAACCCTATACCTGAAAAATATAGAGATCAAAGAGGTAGATATTTAGATGCTATGATAGATTCTCATAAATACAATAGTGAAGGAAGAGCGGTTATATATGGAGAACCTGATTTTGTATATTCTACATCTAGAATGTGTTTAGAAAATGGTGTTATGCCAGTAGTGATAGCATCTGGAGAAAAA
This sequence comes from Clostridium sp. HBUAS56017, assembly GCF_007115085.1. Taxonomy (NCBI): domain Bacteria; kingdom Bacillati; phylum Bacillota; class Clostridia; order Eubacteriales; family Clostridiaceae; genus Clostridium; species Clostridium sp. HBUAS56017. Next base: position 146,763 of record NZ_SULK01000010.1, read on the forward strand.
TGTCCTAGCTTGAAAGAGAAACTTGAAGAAGAAGTTAGGGAACTTGGAAGTAGATTATTCGTTCATAAATATAAAATCATAGATGAAGCAGATTTTAAAGATATAGAGAAATATTCAGTAGATTTTGAAGCTAATGTTATGATTGGAAATTCAGACGGTAGAAGGATAGAAGAAAAGCACAATATACCACTAGTAAGAGCAGCATTCCCAATACATGATAGAGTAGGTGGACAAAGAATTATGTCTATAGGGTATGAAGGATCATTAAATTTAGGAGATGAAATAGCAAATGTAATTTTGGGAAGAAAAGAAAGAAGTTTTAGAAAAAATCTATATGATGAATTGTATAAAGGAGAGAAGGTGTCAAAATTGGATAATGAAAAAATTAGTATAGAAGAAAAAACAAAAACTCATCCATGCTTTAGTTGTAGTTCGGCTCATAAATATGCAAGAATGCATCTACCAATAGCACCAAAGTGCAATGTAAGTTGCAATTATTGTTTAAGAAAATATGATTGCCCAAATGAAAGTAGACCTGGAGTAACTACTGAAGTTTTATCCCCTAAGGAAGCCTTTGAAAAATATAAGTATGTTAAGAGCAAGATGGATAACCTTAAGGTTATAGGAATAGCGGGTCCCGGAGATTCCCTAGCAAATTTTGATGAGGTAAAAGAGACGTTAACATCAATAAGGGAATATGATAATGAAGTTACTTTTTGTTTATCAACTAATGGTTTAATGCTTCCTTTCTATGCACAGCAATTAATAGATCTTGGAGTTACTCATGTAACCATAACAATGAATGCCGTGGATCCAACTATAACAGCTAAAGTTTACAAATATATAAATTACCTAGGTGTTACTTATACTGGAATTGAAGGAACTCAAATATTACTTAATAACCAGCTTTCAGGACTTAAGTATTTAACTGATAGAGGAATTGTATGTAAAGTAAATATAGTTATGCTTAAAGGAATTAATGATTATCATATTGAAGAGGTTGTTAAAAAGGTTAAAGAATATGGGGCTAGTATTACAAATATTATGCAGATGATACCTGTTAAGGGCAGTGTATTTGAAAATATGCCATTAGTTAGCAACAAAGAAATAAAAGATTTAAGAGATAAGTGCAAAGAACATTTAAGCCAAATGTATCACTGCAAGCAATGTAGGGCAGATGCAATTGGACTACTTGGAGATGATCAGTCTTTGAAATTTAGAAAAGAAGAAAAAAATCATACTTTATTAAAATTCGCAGTAGTATCAAAGAGTGGAATGGTTGTTGACGAGCACTTTGGACATGCTACAGAATTTTATATTTATGAATATAAAGATAATATGCCTATGTTTTTAGAAAAGAGAAACGTAGAAAAATACTGTAATGGAAAAGAAGTATGTGAAGAAGAGGTAGATAAATTTGAAAAGATAGCTAATATGCTATACGATTGCGATGGTGTAATCTGTCTTAGAATTGGAGAAGAACCAACCAAGAAATTGCGAAATTTAGGCATAGACATATTTATGACTTATGAAAGAGTTGAGGTGGCTGTAGCCTTTGCAGCAGAAGATATTTTAAGTGGGAAAAAGAGTAAAAGTATTCTTAATGTAAAATAACATTTGGATTTTCCAATTAGAAAGGTAGGATATCATGAAAGAGAGACAAGTTGAGATTGTAGATAAAACATTAGTTGCACTTTGGGACTTATATAGAGAAAAAGTCAAAGGGAAAAAAGAAAAAGTTAAGGAACTAATTAAATTAATATATTTAATTGGCAGTGATTATATTGAAATTACTCCGGAAATATATGAACAATTATTTCCTCTTCCAATAGATGTGGAGTTTAGGGTAAATGTAGTTAAAGAAATTCACATACCAAGAGGAAAATATATAGAGTCAAGTATTAAGGTGAATAGAAATATAAATAATCTCAACAATGTAAGAATAGTAGGATTGGACGATTTGATGAACTATTCATATGAAGAAAAATTACTAAAACTTATGGATTCCTTTGGAAAGGGCATGGAACTATGTATTGGTAATGAATATGGATGCTCAACTGCATTGACTCTTGAATGGATAAAGTTAGGTGGACATAAAGTTGTTACTAGTTTTGCTGGTATTGGAGGATATGCTCCTTTGGAAGAACTTTTAGGAGCAATTGAATTTATACAAAAAATTAATTTAAGAGGAAATCATGTTCTTTTTCCCACTGTACTAAAAATTTTTGAAGAAATTACAGGTGAAGAATTACCTTCTAATATGCCTTTCATTGGGAAAAACATATTTAATGTTGAATCAGGGGTGCACGTTAATGGAATTTCAAAGGATGTTCATACTTATGAACCTTATGATCCCAAAAAGATAGGGAGGGAAAGAAAAATAGTAATAGGAAAACATTCAGGAATAAAATCCTTAAAAATTAAATTGGATGAGTTAAATATAGCTTATGAAGATGAAAAACTTGAAAGTTTATTGGAAGTTATACGAAAAGAAAGTACTAAAATGGGAAGAGGGCTTTTAGATGATGAAATAGAAGCTATATATAATAAGGTAGGTGCTAAGGTATGAACAGAGAAATATATATTGTTGATACAACATTAAGGGATGGGGAACAAGCTCCAGGAAAAGCATTTACAGTGAATCAAAAGGTTGAAATTGCAAAGTATCTAGATTCAAATGGAATTTATCAGATAGAGGCAGGAACTCCTGCTATGGGGAACATAGAAAAAGACTGCATAATTCAAATTGTAGATGCTATGGAAAATTCTTTTGTTTCAACTTGGAATAGAATTAATAAGAATGATATAAAACATTCTATTGACTGCAAGCCGGACATTATTCATTTAAGTGTTCCATCATCTGAAATACAAATATATTCAAATTTGAGAAAGGACAAAACTTGGGTAGAAAATAAACTAAAGGATTGTGTATATTTTACTAAAGAGCAGGGGTACGAAGTAACTATTGGATTTGAGGATGCATCAAGAGCAGATATTAAGTATCTTATACATTTGTGTGAAGTGCTTGAAAAATTGGATGTTCATAGGGTAAGGTATGCTGATACTGTAGGGATATTAAGTCCTTCAACAACTAAAAAAGCAATAACTACGTTAATTGAAAATACTAATATGGAAATAGAGATACATGCCCATAATGATTTTGGTATGGCAACAGCTATATCTATAGAAGGGGCTAAAAGTGGAGCTAAATATGTTAATTGTACTCTAGACGGAATAGGCGAGAGAGCTGGCAACTGCAACATACAAGAGTTTATTAAAGCTACTAAAGGATTTTTTCATAATATTCGTCAGTTAGATGAATGTTAAAATATTTAGTTTAATATATTGTATAAAAATGTGATAATTATTAAGGTAAGTCTAAAATGACTTTCTTTAATAATTATCACATTTTATTGTTCCGGTAAAAAATCATGATAATTAGATTAAAATATTGTAAAATAGAGAAGAGTTAAAGATGACATAAGGAGGAGGTAATTAAATGAATGATAGGGAAAAAGCGCAGTATGCTCTAAAGAAGTTTTTTGGATATGATAAGTTTAGATTTGGACAACTAAATATAATAATGAATATTTTATCTAAGAGAGATGTGTTTTGCATAATGCCTACTGGTGCCGGAAAATCTATTTGTTATCAGATACCAGCGTTAATTTTAGATGGTATTACTATAGTTATATCACCTCTTATATCATTAATGAAGGATCAAGTAGATGGACTGAAAGATAATGGAATAGAAGCAGCTTATATAAATAGTACTCAAAGTATGGATGAGATAAAAGAAATTCTTAAGGATGCTTCATTAGGATTATATAAGTTAATTTACATAGCGCCAGAAAGGTTGGAATCTAAAGTTTTTATTAAAATGATTAAATCCCTTAAAATATCTCAAGTAGCAGTAGATGAAGCTCATTGTGTGTCAGAGTGGGGACATGATTTTAGAGTTAGTTATAGATACATAAAACCATTTATAGAAAATTTAGATAACAGACCGGTTTTATCAGCTTTTACAGGTACTGCAACAGATGAGGTTAAGGAAGATTCAATGAAGCTTTTATCTTTGAACAATCCATATATTTTTACTGGAAATATAGACAGAGAAAACTTAGCCATTACTATATATAAAGAAGAAGATAAATTAGAAGGTATTAAAGATATATTAAGAGAACATGATTCAGAATCTGGAATAATATATTGTTTATCAAGAAAAGAAGTAGAAAGTTTATATCAATACCTAAAGGAGTTAGGTTATAGTGTAGGAATTTATCATGGAGGGCTTAATGACGAAGAGAAAAAAAGAAATCAAGAGGATTTTCTTTATGAGAGGTTCGACACTATGATAGCTACAAATGCCTTTGGGATGGGAATAGATAAATCTAATATAAGGTATGTAGTTCACTGTACTATTCCAAAGAATTTAGAGAGCTATTATCAAGAGATAGGCCGAGGGGGAAGGGATGGTACTCCTTGTGATTGTTATTTGTTTTATAATAGAGAAGACATAAGAAGAGTTGAATTTATTATTAATAATAGTAGTAATTTAAATAGGAGAGAAATTGCACTTAGAAAACTACAGGCATTAATAGAGTTTTGTGAAGAAAAAAGATGCTATAGAACTAATCTTTTAAGGTATTTTGATAGTAAATGGACTAGAGAGTATTGCACTAATTGTAGTAATTGTCTAGAAAATGATGAACTTAGAGATTATAAGAAAGAAGCTCAAATGATATTATCTACAGTATATAGAACAAGAGAAAACTATGGAATATCAGTACTTATAGATGTATTAAGGGGAATTAAGGGACCTAAGGTAATTCAAAATAGGTTAGATGAATTAACGACTTTTGGATTAATGAAGGATTATAGTACAACTTTTATTAGAGGACTAATAAAACAAATGTTAGTGCAAGATTTTGTAGCTCTTAAGGAAGGCACATATTCCATGCTTAAGCTTACAAAAAAGTCTATGGAAATTCTTAAGGGCGATAGAAGTGTACTATTATTAATAAAGGATGAAGAAACTGCAATAAATAAAGAATTATTTAATATTATTAAAAGTTGGAGAAAGGATAGAGCCAATAGAGATGGTATTAAGCCGTACATAATATTTTCAGATGCAACTCTAATTGAGATAGTTAATAAGCTTCCAAAGAATAATGAAGAATTATTTAAAATTAGAGGTGTCGGAGAAAAGAAAGTTCAAAGGTATGGGGAAGAATTATTAAAAATTATCAAGACTTCGTTATTTAAGTAAATAATGAAGTCTTTTTATGTGTGCCCAGCATGGGCACGTACTAGTCGGTGAAAGTCCGATATGGGGGTTGATAGTGCCAACCATTAGCTTAAGAC
>NZ_SULK01000011.1:0-42284 GCF_007115085.1 Clostridium sp. HBUAS56017
TAATGAACCGCCGTATACCGAACGGTACGTACGGTGGTGTGAGAGGTCGGTAGATAAAATAATTATCTACCTCCTACTCGATTATATAAATAATTTTATTGCATAAATAAGAATTCCAGAAATAATTGCAGTTATTGGGATAGTTAATACCCAAGCCCAAACTATATTCTTAGCAACGCCCCATTTAACTGACTTTACATTTTTTGAAGAACCAACACCCATTATAGTTGTTGTAGCTATATGGGTTGTACTAACTGGAGCGTGAAATAATGAAGCTGTAAGGATTACTGAAGCAGCTCCTAATTGTGATGCGAAACCACTAACTGGATTTAATTTAGCAACACCGCTTCCCATAGTTTTAATTATTTTCTTTCCACCTAAAGAAGTTCCTAGTGCCATAGCTAAAGCACAACATGCAATAACCCAAGTTGGAACTTTAAATTCGCTTACAAAACCACCACTTACTAGAGCCATAGTTATTATTCCCATGGATTTTTGAGCATCATTTCCACCGTGATTTAGAGACATAAAAGCTCCAGCTAATACTTGAAGTTTTAAAAAAAGTCTATTTATTACGCTTATTTTAAAAGGTTTTAAAATAAAGTTCAATATTATCATTAATATGTAACCAACAGCGAATCCTATCACTGGAGAAAGGAATAACCATAAAACAACACTACTTAGAAGGTTATACCAATTAATTGAATTAAATGATGCAAAATAAGCTATTCCGCCGCCAACCAATGCACCGATTAATGCATGAGAAGAACTACTTGGAATACCAAAATACCATGTGATTAAGTTCCAAATTATAGCTGAAATTAAAACACATAGTATAACCCATTGTGGGAGTCCACTAACAATGTTACTACCTACAGTTTTAGCAACTGCAGTTCCAGTAAAAGCACCAATAAAGTTAAATATGGCACATAAAAGTATAGCGCGTTTGGGATTAAGGGCTTTTGTAGTTATAGTAGTAGCAACAGCTGTTGCTGTATCATGAAATCCATTAATAAAATCAAAGATTAATGTAAAAATTACTATTAATGTTGTTATTATAACAGCATTAGGCATTCTTAATAACCACTCCTTCTACGATTTTTGCGATCTTCTCGCAGTTATCGATAGTGTTTTCTAAAATTTGATATATTTCTTTCCACTTAATAACTGTTAGTGCATCTGTTTCGGTATTAAATAATTCTGCAACTGTTTTTCTAAATACCTTGTCAGCTTCACTTTCGTACTTACATATGTTTGAAAGTTGCTGAGATATATTTTTAGACTTATAGCCTTTAATCCTAAGCTCATCCATTACGGCAACAAGTTCTGTAGTAGCTTGCACTAATAAGTCACATATTTTTTTAGAACCTTCAGTACATTCCTCTATATTAAACATTATAAATCTATGCATAGTTGAATTGATTAAATCTAGTATGTTATCCATTTCAGTAACTAGTTCGTAAATATCTTCTCTATCTATTGGTGTTATAAAGGCTTCATTTAATTCCCTAATTACGTTACGTACTAATTCATCACCCTTATTTTCACAATCCTCTGTCATATTTACATCGGTATTTTTGTTAACTAGTGAGTTTAAGGTTGATCTTAAGATTAGTGCTGCTTCGTTTACATTTTTTGCTGAATCTGAAAACATTCTATAAAACTTGTCTTCTTTTGGTTTGTTATTAAACATTTGGTCACTTCCTTTATACAATATAGTATTATATTTTAATACTCAAACACTATAAGTATATTCGATTTCAAGGAAAATGAAAATAGTTTTTTTTACTACTTTATTAGAATATAGATTGTTTTAGACAATTTATTTATATATTCAGAAGGAGACAAAGGTTAAATTCTTATTAATTTAAAAAGTACTAAAGCAAAATTATACTTTAGTACTTTTTTATTTATATGTATATTAAACTAGTTAGTATTTTTCTTATACAAATTGCTTTGCTACTAATATTATAAGTGCTGAAATACTTGCAGTTACAGGTATAGTTAAAATCCAAGCCCAAACTATATTTTTAGCAACTCCCCATTTAACTGATTTCAAATTTCTTGATGCTCCAACGCCCATTATAGTTGTTGTCATTATATGAGTTGTGCTAACAGGGGCATGAAATAGGGAAGCGCTTAGGATTACAGAGGCAGCTCCGGTTTGGGCTGCAAACCCACTTACAGGATTTAATTTTGCAACACCTGTTCCCATAGTTTTAATTATTCTTTTCCCGCCCAAAGAAGTTCCAAGTGCCATGGATAAAGCGCAACAAGCCATAACCCATACAGGAACGTCAAAAGTGCTTATAAAACCACCACTTAACAGTGACATTGTAACAATTCCCATAGATTTTTGTGCATCATTTCCACCATGGTTCAGGGCAACAAAAGCAGCAGCAACTATCTGAAGCTTTAAGAATATTCTATTTACTATACCTATTCTAAATGGCTTTAAAATCCAGTTAAGGATTAGCATTAATATATATCCAACGATAAAACCAATAACAGGAGATAGAAATAGCCATAATACAACATTATGAAAAAGATTATACCAGTTTACAATATTAAATGATGAAGTATAAGCTATGCCTGCACCTACTAAGGCGCCGATTAAGGCATGAGAAGAACTACTTGGAATACCGAAATACCAAGTGATTAAGTTCCATATTATAGCTGCGATTAGCACACATAGAATAACCCATTGTGGAATAGCTTTACTGCTTACTATGTCATCACCTACAGTTTTAGCAACTGCTGTACCAGTAAAGGCACCAATAAAATTAAATATGGCACATAAAAGTATTGCGTTCTTTGGTTTTAGGGCTTTAGTAGTAATAGAAGTAGCAACAGCAGTTGCTGTATCGTGAAATCCGTTTATAAAATCAAATGCTAGAGTGAATACTACTATAAATATTGTTAAGATGATGGTGCTATGCATTCTTAATGACAACTCCCTCTACAATATTGGCAACTTTTTCACAGTTGTCTATAGTGTTTTCTAAGATTTGATATATTTCTTTCCATTTAATAACGGTTAATGGATCTGTGTCTTTTTGAAATAACTCTGCTATAGTTATTCTACCTATTTTATCTGCTTCACTTTCATACTTACTTATGTTTGAAATTTGTTCTGGAATATGCTTGGATTTATATCCATGTATTCTTAGTTCATCCATTAGTTCTACAAGACCTTTAGTAGCTTGTACTAATAAATCACCAATAATTTTAGATCCATCAGTACATTCTTCTATATTAAACATTATGAATCTGTGCATAGTTGAGTTAATTAAATCTAATATGTTATCCATTTCGTTTACGATTTCATATATATCTTCTCTGTCTATGGGAGTAATAAAAGCTTCGTTTAATTCTTTAATTACACTACGAACTAACTCATCTCCCTTGTCTTCTAAGTTTTCAGTTTTTATTACATCATCTTCCTTATTGGCTAAAGAGTCTAGATTTGCTCTTAATATTAGCGCAGCTTCATTTACATTTTTAGCTGAATCTGAAAACATTTTAAAGAATTTGTCTTCTTTTTGATTACTATTAAACATATGGTCACTCCTTCGTATAATATAGGAATACAATTTATACATACTCAAACACTATAAGTATATTCCTTTTGTGGAAAAATTGAAATAGTTTTTTTACTTGTAAAAAACTAATTTAGCTATATTTGTATATAGCCAATAACTTTTGTTATAATTTAACATAGGATATGGGGGTGCTAATATGAATGAAAAAATACTTATTGTAGATGATGAAAAAAGTATTTTAAATGTATTAACCTATGCATTAAAAAAGGAAGGTTACATAGTAGAAAGAGCCTATGATGGACAAGAAGCTCTTAATAAAGTAGAAAGTTTTAATCCACAGATTATAATTTTAGATTTAATGCTTCCTGTAATTAATGGTTATGATGTTTGCAAGAAATTAGAACATAAAAATATAGGAATTATTATGCTTACAGCAAAAAATGATATTGTTGATAAAATACTAGGATTAGAATTAGGAGCAGATGATTATCTAACAAAACCTTTTGATATAAGAGAAGTACTTGCGAGGATAAAATCATTATCAAGAAGAGTAAAGAAAAATAGTAACGAAAAACAAGATAAAAATATAATTAAAATAGGAGATTTATATGTTAACAAAACGCAAAGAACTGTGAGTATAAAAGAAGTAAAGATAGATTTTACTGCAATGGAATTTGATTTGATATATTTATTGTTATCTAATTTAGAGGTGGCTTATTCTAGAGAACAGCTTTTAGATAAAGTATGGGGAATTAATTATATTGGGGGGACAAGGACTGTAGATACACATGTTCAAAGGATAAGAAAAAAGTTAGGGGAGGATTATCAAAATTTGATACAAACTGTTCATGGAGTAGGGTATAAAGGGGTTGAACAAATAAGTGAAGATAGGAATCAAGTTTAAACTTATATCATTTACAGCTTTAGTACTACTACTTGTTATATCTTTTTTAAGTATTCTGGTACTGAGCGGAATTAAAAATTACCAAAATAAAGAGGCGGAATCTACTTTGTTTAAACAAAAAGATATGTTTGAACAATATTTTAGTGAAAGCTCTGATGCTGAAAATAATGGGATTAATAATAAGATGCAACAATCAGTTAGAGGAAGTATTTTTAATAAACCTTGGCTTAGAACAATACCCGCTAGTGTATATGATACAAAGGGAGAATTACTTTCAGGATTTAAATCAAATGGGAAATTCAATGAGAATAAAGATAAAGAAGAAATGATTAAAGTAGCTATTGATGGAAAAGTGTCTTATATAAAGGTTAATGATGTAATCTATTTTTATTCACCTATTAAGTATAGAAATGATATTGTAGCAATTTTAGAACTTGAATATTCAGTTAAAGAAAATGGTCTATTCTATAATAAAATTAAAAACTTATTTTATGGAACTGGTCTTATGGCATTAATTCTTGGAATACTAATTGGTATTATTTATTTCTTTAATTTTACAAGAGATATTTATAAAATGAAAAATTCAATAAAAAGCATTCAAAATGGAGAATTCAATAAGGTTGAACAGGTGCATCGTAATGATGAATTGGGAGAACTTAGTGAAGGATTATTATTTATGAGCAATACTATTGAAAAGAATATTGCAGAATTAAAAGTAGAAAGAGACTATTTAAGTATGGCTGTAAATAAATTAGAAGAAATGGACAAACAACAAAAAGAATTTATAGGAAATGTAACTCACGAATTTAAAACACCTATCACTACAATAAAAGCATATGCAGATTTAATTGGAATGTACAACAACGATTTAAGTTTAATTAATGAAGGATCAGTAAATATTTCTAAAGAGTGTGACAGATTAACGTCGATGGTAGATAGTGTTTTAAATTTATCTGCTTTGGAAAAATATGATTTTGAGGTAATAAAGAGTGAAGTGAATATAAAGGAAGCTTTTCATGATATTTGTGAAAGAATGATGGTAAAGGTTAGAAAGAATAATCTTACTATGAACTATGATATTGAGGATATTGTAGTTACAGTAGATGAAGAAAATATAAGGCATATTGTAATTAACTTAATTGATAATGCAATAAAATACAATAAGCCGGGAGGAAATATAGAAATTAGATGTTACAAAAATTATGACAGGATAGTGTTAAGTGTTTCAGATACTGGGATAGGGATTAAAGAAGAAGCTTTAGGTAAAATTTTTCAGCCATTTTATAGAGTTGAAAGTCATAGAAGTAGGGAATCAGGTGGCGTAGGACTTGGATTAGCATTAGTAAAATCTTTAGTAGAAAAATTAAATGGAACTATAGAAGTAGAATCCAATATAAATGAAGGAACTACTTTTTCTATGGAATTTCCTATATAGAGTTTACAAAATTGTGACATTCTTATTATATTTCTGTGATTAATATTTGTTAACATAGGAATGGTAAAGGAGAAAATTAGATGAATAGGAAAAAGGTTCTACTTATAATCTTGACTTTAGGAATTACAATTACCATGAGTTTTATTATAACTAAATATCTGGTGTTAAGTGATTATGAAGAAAAAATGAAGGTAATGGCATATATACCTTCTGCGGAAGTAAATGAAAGAGGATATCAGATTGATAAGTATGAAAAGATTAAAAGTATTGCTTGGTTAAGTAATAATGAAGTATTAACCTTGACTAGCAAAGATGGACAAGAAAAGGATGATGTAAGGGCTAAAGATATAAGTTATTGCAGTATTTATAATTTAAATACTAAGATGCATAAAGACTTTCAAGATGTGGATATAGCTGATTTTTTAGGAGTATCAGAAGATAAGAGATATGTACTCTATGGTGAAAAAATTATTAATTTAGAAGGTAATTTTCATAAGAATATAAAAGCGTTGGATTTATTTACAGGTGAAATTACAGATGTTGATACAGAGATGGCTAATGGCAATGCTGAGCTTAGGTGGTTAAGTGGAAATTACATTTTAGTGAACTATTTAAATAAGTGGGCAATAATTAATTTAGATGGGGAAGTTAATATAGAAGGTAATTACGAAAACAATTCAGGATATGCGCGGCTAACAGGTGTAGATGATATAAAAAACTCTGGAGATAATATAAGTGGTAAGTTTTACTATACACAAATAGATAATGAAAAAAATACTGCTAAAATATGTTCAATAGATATAATAACTAGAAATACAAAAATGATATACAAAAATGACATGATTTTCTATGCTGATAAAAAAGGGAAAAATATTATAGCAGATTATTATAAGAATAATGGAAAAAAATCTTCTAATGGAGTGTATTTGAATAGAAGTTTTGGACTCAATATTATTGATGATTCAGGTGAGATCACTAAAAGTATAGATTTGCCTATGGGAAGAATGTCAACATCTTATGTGTTGTCACCAGATGGGAGTAAAGCAGTTTATGTAGAAGGGCCAAATGGGATAAATTTAGGTAATAAAGATAAAGATTTTGCAGTTAAAGTCGTAGACATAAAAACTGGTGAGATAAAAGAAATAATTAAAGATTCGGGTTTAATTGATAAAAATACAGGGTATACTGGGAAAACTAGTGAGAAAACTGTATTTGGGAATATATCCAATATTAATTGGGATGATTCAAGTAGATCATTTTCCTTTACTTATGGAAGTTCAAATACAGGTGATTACAAGATAAGCACTTATATAGTTACTCTTGATAACTAGAGTATAAAATAGAAAATATTTTTCATTTGTGTTGAGCAAAAGAAAAGGAGTAGTAAAATGTGTGGATTTATTTCAGTCTTTAAAAAAAATCATTCAAGTAAAATAGATGAAAACAAAATAAGGAGATGCTTAGATAATATAGTTCATAGAGGACCTGATGATGAAGGTATTTATAATGATGAAGAAGCCATTTTAGGCTTTAGGAGGCTAAGTATTATTGATTTAGCTAATGGTCATCAACCTTTTGAAAAAGATTCATATGAAATTGTGTTTAATGGAGAAATTTATAATTATAAATCTATAAAAGAAAATTTGGAATTAAAAGGCTATGATTTTAAAACTAATTCTGATACAGAGGTGTTGCTTACTAATTACATTGAAAAAAAAGAAAAATCAATATATGACTTAAGAGGAATGTTTACATTTATTATATATAACAAAAATACAAAGGAAGTGTTTGGGGCTAGAGATCAGTTTGGAATAAAACCATTATATTATATAGATAACGAAGATTTTGTAGCTTTTGCATCAGAGTATAAGGCGTTAATGCCACTTATCAAAGAGCTGAAAGTGGATGAAAAAAGTCTACAAGAATATCTATCATTTCAGTATGTTCCAGGTGATAGAACTATGATAGAAGGTATTAAGAAAATTCCACCTGCTCATTATTTTAAGATTGAAGATAATAAGCTTGTTTTTAAGAAATACCATACTATTGATTTTAATGAACAAGATATAAGTAAAGAAGATGTATATAAAGTTATGGAGGATTCTGTTAATTCTCATTTGATTTCGGATGTGGAAGTAGGAACTTTTTTATCCGGTGGAGTAGATTCTTCTATAATAGCAGCCTTAGTTAAAAAGACTAATCCCAAAGTAAAATCTTTTACAGTAGGTTTTGATGTACCTGGTTATGATGAAATAGATATTGCAAAAAAGACCAGTGAAATTTTAGATATAGAAAATATTCATATTAATATAACAGAGGATGATTATATAAAAGCTATTAAGGAGGTAGTCTATAAATTTGACGACCCAGTAGCAGACCCTTCAGCAATAGGAGTGTATTATTTAACCAAAGAAGCGAGTAAACATGTTAAGGTAGTTTTATCTGGAGAAGGTTCTGATGAGTTATTTGGAGGATATAATATTTATAAAGAATATTTTTCATTAAAGCCAATTTTCATGCTTCCAAGGATAATACAAAAATTTATTAACTATATAGCAAAGAAGCTACCTAATAAAAAGGGTAAAAATTATTTAATTAGAGGTACTACACCACTTAGGGAAAGATATATAGGCAACGCAAAAATTTTTGATGATGAAGAGAGCAAGAAGGTTTTAGTAAATTATAAAGATGAGTATGGATTTAAAAATGTTGTGAAAGGAATTTTTGATGAAAGCAATATAAAAGGCTATAATTATGTTACTACAATGCAAAATGTAGATATCAACACTTGGTTAGAAGGCGATATTTTAGCTAAGGGAGATAAAATGGCTATGGCAAATTCTATAGAGCTTAGGGTACCATTTTTAGATAGAGAGGTGCTTGAAGTTGCTGAAAAAATTCCTTTAAATAAAAGAGTATCTAAAGAAAACACTAAATTACTACTAAGAGAAGCTTTTGAAGGGATAGTTCCTAAACATGTTGTAAATAGAAAAAAACTTGGGTTTCCAACACCTATTAGAGTGTGGTTAAATCAAAGATTGGGACAAATTGTTAAGGAAACAATAATAAATGCAAAAGTTAATAATTATATAGATAAAGAGTATGTTTTAAAGTTACTAGAAGATCATCAGAATCATAAAAGGGATAATTCCAGAAAAATTTGGGTTATATTTATTTTTTGCATTTGGCATCAAATTTATATAGAGAAAAACGCTGAAGAATTTTCTTTAGAAGAAGAAAATATTAATGGGTTTCAAGAAGATGATGAAAATGGTAAAGTTGCATTATAAGCATATTACAAATAAGAAGTTGCAGAATACTAGATAAATTGGGTAGTTTTCTGCAACTTCTTTTAGTTTTAAATATTAATTCCAATACGTCTATTTTTAATTATTTTTTCTAATTCGTCAGCAGCTTTAATAACATCTTCTTCAACGATAAGTCTACCACCAGTAATATTTACTAAATCTTCTTTTAGAACTTTAGTTACAACTTCACTTCCATCAATAAATGGAGAAATGGCAACATGTAGCGGTAATCCTAATGATAATCCAAAAGCAGCATCAGCTAATGCTTGTTCTTCAAGCCATTGAGGAGCTGATAATACAAGTGGAAGTTCTGGGATATCTATCCGTAAATTTTCAGCAAGTTCAGTTGCGACCATTTCAAGTCTTCCAATAGCAAGGCATGGTCCAAAGTTTAAAACAGGTGGAATACCTAGCGATTTGCATACAGCTTTTAAATTATCACCAGCAAGTTCAGCAGCTCCAGGAGACATTAGTCCAACATTCTCAAGTCCTCCTGAAGAACATCCAGCTGATAGAACTAAAATATCTCTTTTTATTAATTCTTTAGTAAGTTCTACTGTAAATACATCATGACCTTTAGCAGTTAAGTTTGAACAACCAACAACTCCAGCTATGCCTTTTATTTTTCCTTGTGCTATTAAATCTATAAGAGGTTTCCAATTGCCACCTAAAAATTCCTTTAATGAACCTTCACTAACTCCTGTAATTACATCATCATGACCATGATCTTTAGGAATATCAATAGTAACTGAGTTTCTTCTATTTTTATAACTTTCTAATGCCTCATTTATAATTCTTTCGCTTAAATCTTCTATGTTAATTGTATTAAAATCTATAAAATCAGCAGTTTTCTTTTTAGCTACATCATCGATACAAAGCATTTTCACATTAAATCTTTCTGCTACAGGCTCAAGTCCTGGTATCGTACAATTGAATTCAGATACTATTAAGTCTATTCCTCCTGTTGCAAGAACTGCTTCACTTGTGTAGTTGTTTCCAGCATGTCCTGAGAATACTTCAGTATAGTGTTCTCCTCTTAATTGCAAATCTTGACCAACACATGTGCATCCAACTAACCTAAAACCTTTTGCACCTAAAGCTATAGCTTTATCTTTTATATCTTTATCAATTAATCTATCTTGAAGATGTGATATATCAGAATGTTGATGTCCTGTTACCATAATGTTTATATAATTGGCGTCTATAACTTTAAAGCCTACTTTTGCCTGTCTTATTTTCGGCGCGCCTAAAATAACATCATTTAATAAGTTTGTTAACATTAGACCATACACACCTGTGGCAACACCAAGGCTTAAAGAATTTAGCAACATATCAATAGGATCACTGTTTAAATTTGTTGATGTTTTTACTATGGCATCGAAAACTTCTGATTTAGCTCCACCAGGCAGTATATTTAATTCTTCCCATCTTTTAAATCTAGGAGTATACGATAGTTTTTTTACTAGTTCCATTTTTTCGAATCTTGGTTTGTATAAATCTTTTAAAACTTCATCAGCAACTTTAATTGCTTTTTGATTTATATCATTTTCTTTAATATCAAAGATTTCTGCAATTTTATCTAATGTCTCTGGACTTTTGATTTTAAGATTTCCTTTGCCTTCACCTATATTTTTTAAGTTTCTTGCTGTATTTTCTACTACATGAAGGTAACATGCAGAGCCTGCAGCTATTGCTCTTAAAAAGTTTCTTGCAACAATAGTGTCAGCATCGGCTCCACAAACTCCTCTAGGAGATTTAGGTGTTATCTTACAAGGTCCATTTGAACAAAGCTTACAACATATACCTTCTTTCCCAAATTTACATTTAGCCTTTTGAGTTTCTACTCTATTGAAAGATGTTTCTACATCTTCTTTAGTTGATAAAAATTCACATAATTTGCAATCTGCTGATTGACACATAGACATAATAATTCACTCCTTTTAGTTTTTTATAAAAAATCATTGGTTTTATAACAAAATTAATGATTCTATAGATATTAAAATTTAAAGTATACTAACTAGGTATACTTTGAGATAAAATATAAAAGGCAAAGCCTAATATATTTTGGATAATTATTTAAAGTTACCAAGGATCATTTTTTAAATCTTCAAAATTAACTTTTTCTAATTTTTCAACCATTGTACTTTGAATATTGATTAAAGCTTTATGTATGGAACAATGACCCAGTTTATTTGCACTGCATGATTCTTTATCATAAACGCATCTAGTTACTATAATAGGGCCCTGTATAGCTTCAACTACATCTTTTAAAGTTATATTTATCGGAGCCTTTGCAAGAGCATAACCTCCATTCACTCCTCTAAAAGATTTAACTATTCCTGATTGGGTAAGTTTTCTAGTCAATTTTAATAAAAATCTAAGAGGGATGTTTCCTTTTTCCGATAGGGATTTAGCATCTAGTCTATTATCTAAACCTTCTTTTGAGAGCATAAGTATTATTCTAAATGCATAATCAGATTCTTGATTTATGTTCATAATATCTACTCCTTAAACTATACCTAATTAGTATAGTTTATGATATATTACTTTTGATTTTTTGTCAATACGTAGAAAATATACTATTATGAACCAAAGGTATTTTGAATTATATTTTTTAATTTATTGACAAATGGAATAGGAAAATGTATTATAAAATCAACAAAAATTAAACGATTACAACGGCGGTTGGATTGTTACTAGTTAGACTAGGCAAGACCTTAATTGATTGGAAGAAACGTTTTCCGATTAATTAAGGCTTTTATTTTCTTAAAATTGCTATAAATATTTATTTTGAGTTGCTTTATTAATATACAAAAGGAGGGGATGTTATGAGGTAAAAATGAAAATGTTTGTAAAATAATATAGTGAATCTAGTAACGAGGGGGAGAAAAAATGAATAAAAATCTTAAAAAGATATTTACAACTCTAGCAATAATTGCAGCTACTACAAATTTTGTTTTACCATCTACAAGGATTAAAGCAGCAACAGAGTCAATTATAACAGAGACTATTTCTGTACAAGCTATTACTGCAAATACCTATGTTGGTGATATGGGAGTAATGGTTGATTCTTTTGAAATAGATGTTAATGATATGTCAAAAACAGCAGATTTACAGGCGACAGATTTTGATATAACAGGGAATTATGATGGATACCCGTTAAATTCAGAAGGCAAAGTTTCACAAGATAATTATACTAATGACGAAATTAATCTTACAGTGGAAGGGAATAAGATTAAGTTATCATTTAAACCATTTAAATATCCAGGAGGAAATGTATCTAATTTTGGAGTAGTTTGCAACAAGTATCCAGAATTATCTTTTACTCAAACAAATGTTACAAAGGTTAATACACGTACTGTAGATGAATTTGAAAATCTAACATTCAAAGGAAGTAACGGTGTAACTATTCCGTATAGATTACGTACTGTAAATACAGGAAAGCCAGAACCGTTAGTAATATGGATGCATGGATCAGGTGAAGTGGGAATAGATAATTTTAAACCAATAACTGCAAATAGAGGAGCGGTAGCATTTGCAGAATCAGGATATGCAACAAATGTTATAGCAGCACAATATCCATATAAATTTTCAGTAGAACTTACAGATACAGAATTAAAAGATATGAAAAATTTCTTTAATGCATATGAAGAATTAATTAATAAGTTAGTTACTGAGGGAAAAGTAGATAAAAATAGAATATATCTTACAGGAGCTTCAATGGGAGGCGGATTAACATTAAGATTTTTATTAGAAAAGCCAAATCTTTTCGCAGCCTCTGTTGCAATAGCTAGTAGAGGAACGGTAAAAGATTTATCTGAATTGAATACAATTTCAAATATTCCAATATGGTTATTTCATGCAGAAGAAGATGGAACAAATAGCAGTACAATAAGTAAAGATATCTACAATAAGCTACAAGGATTGGGAAATGATAAGTCTAAGCTTACAATATATTCTACAGAATATATGAATTCATTAAAATTATATGGTGGGCTTCTTCATGGTTCTTGGGTACCTACTTTAAATAATAAAGAAATGATGAGTTGGTTATTTTCGCAATCTAAAGAAGCGGTAGGTGGTTTTAATAATAACTCTACTTCATCACAGAATATAGTTAGTAATATAACTAATAAAGATGGAGTGAATAAGATAACTATAAATAATCCAGATTTTAAAAGTGGAGTAAGAGTTGAAATAGCTGATGTTCAATCAGTTAAAGATGGAAAAGGCTCATTTGAAATAGTTGCGGAAAACAACATTGTTAGATTACCATTTTCAGTAATTGATGATAAGTTGTTGGTTAATGGAGCTAAGATAGTGTTTGATTTTAATGTTGAGGAAAATTCAGATATAACAAGAAATATAACAGGTCTTAAAAAGATATTTGTTTTCAATTTATCAGTTGTTAATGGAGATAGTAAGACACCAATTCATGGATTTAACGAAGGTCAAGCTGAAATAACTATTGTCTTAACTGATGAAGAAATGAAGGAGTTAGATAGAAATAACTTATCAGTATTTTATTATAATGAGTCTAGTAATAAATTTGAAGCTTTAGAAACTAGAGTTGAAGGAGATAATGTTATTTTTAAGACAATCCATTTTTCAAAATTTATAATAGCAGACTCAGCTTTAGATAAGAGTATGAGAGAAGTTATGCCTAAAACAGGGGATTTGCTAGACATAAATAAAATTGTGCTAATGATGATGCTTTCTTTAATAGGTATATTAATAGCAATAAAGAATAAAAAGTTAACTGCAAAATAACAAAATATAATCACTAGGAAGTAATGTTTTTTTAGTGATTATGTTTTTTAATTTAATTTGATAAAAAAATAGTAGAAAATAAGTGAAATATGTTGACAATAGGAATAAATAAATGTATCATTAAATTAAAATTTAAACGCTTACAAACGGATATTGAGATTGTTACTGATTCGATCAGGCGATACCTTAATTGATGAATAGAAATTCATGATATTTCTTTTTATTGGTTGAGGTTTTTATATTATATGGTAACATAATATAACAGATGGGAGGATAGGAATGGTAATAAAAAAAATATTTAATAATAACGCCATATTGGCAAAGGATACAAATAGACATGAGTTCGTTGTAATGGGATGTGGAATAGCATTTAAGAAAAATGTTGGTGATAAGGTTGATGAATCATTGATAGAAAAAACATTTATCCTTAAACATAAAGATGCTTCAGAGAAATTTAAATTACTATTAGAAGATGTTCCAACAGAACATGTTTCGCTTTGTTACGATATTATTGAATACGCAAAGAATATATTGGGTGTTGAATTAAATGATTATATTTACGTAACTTTAACTGACCATATTAGTTATGCAATAAAAATGTTTGATGAAAATATTAAAAATTCAAATGTATTAATATGGGAAATAAAAAAGTTTTATCAAAAGGAATTTGCAATAGGGGTAAAGGCATTAGAATTTATTGAGAGTGAACTTGGTAAGAGATTGCCAGAAGACGAAGCAGGAAATATTGCACTTCATTTAATAAATGCACAAGTCAATAATTCAACTAGCAAAGTAGAGGATATTGCACATCAAACAAAAATGGTTCAAGATATATTAAATATTGTTAAATATACATATAATATTACCCTTGATGAAAATTCCTTAAACTATGAAAGATTTGTTACACATTTAAGATTTTTCTTTCAGAGGCTAAATAAAAAACAAATTATAGAATCAGAAGATGACTTTTTATTAAAACAAGTTAAATCAAAATATAAAAAGGCATATGAATGTATGCTTAAAATAGAAAAGTATTTAGAAATGACATTATCAGAAGAAGAGCAATTATATTTAACTATACATATTCAGCGTGTAACACAGAGATAAATAATTTATATGTTTTTGCTGTTGAGTAAGTGAGACTATTAACATAGATAGGACAAATATTATTCTATCTATACTAATAGTCTTATTTTTATTTAGTTATTTTAGTGTTCTACAAAGGAGTGAAAGAATGAAGTATAAATCTTTATTTATACAAGCATTCATTTCAGGGATTTTTGGGAGCTAAATTGCGGAATTTAGATGGCTTTTTCTATAGAAATATACGCTAGAGATTAATTAATGCAAAGATTATTAAGAATAAAATAATTTTATTTAGAATAAGATTTAACATTGAGTAAGTATTTGAAGGTGCTAAATTGTCAATAAAAAAATGTCCTAGAGGTATAATAAATTCAACATTTCGTAGGATTAAAGAAAACAATTTAAAAAAAATAAATTTAATTTGGTTAGAGGCTTGCGGATGTTCAGGAAATATTATTTCTCTTTTAGATGCAAATGATCCAGATGTTCCTTACTTTTTAACTAAGATGGTCAATATGACTTATAATAATAGCATTATGGGAGCAGAAGGAGAAAGGGCCTTTGATAACTTTCTAGAAACATTAGATACAGAATTTATTTTAGTTGTAGAAGGTGCAATAACAACTAAAGATAATGGAATTTATAATATAGTTGCTGAACACAATGGTAAACTCATTTCAGGAGCAGAGGCAGTAAATTTGGCAGCTGGAAAAGCAAAATATATTATATCAGTTGGTACCTGTGCATCTTATGGAGGTCCATCAGCTGCTAGACCAAATCCGTCAGGCAGCGAAAGTGTACCTGATTTTATTAATAATTATAAAGTAATAAGGGTACCAGGGTGTCCAGCAAATCCTAGATGGGTAATTAGTACTATAGCACATTTGATTTCTTACGGAATACCAGAATTAGACTCAGATGGACGACCTTTATTCTTATATGGAGAAACAATACATACAAATTGTTCAAGAAGATCTTATTTTGATAAAAAAATATTTGCTTCAAAATTGGGAGATAAGGAATGTATGTTTAATCTAGGTTGCAGAGGGCCTATTACAAGGGCAGATTGTGCTATTGGTAAATGGAATGATAGAGTAAATTGGCCTGTGGAAGATAATACTCCTTGTATTGGCTGCGTAAATAGTGGATTTCCTGATGGGATGGAACCTTTTTTTAATCAATAAATTGGAGAAAAAATTATGACAGATAAGATTGTTATAAATCCTATAACAAGGATAAGTGGTTTTTTGCAGATAGAGGTAACTATAGAAAAGAATATAGTGATAGATGCTAAAAGTAGTGGATTCTTATTTAGAGGATTTGAAGAAATGTTAAGAGGAAGATCACCTTTTGATGCTATTTATTTTACTGAGAGAATATGCGGTATATGTTCAACTGCTCATGGAATAGTTTCTGCTACAGCTTTAGAGAATGCATTAAATGTTAAACCTGATAAAAATGGAAGTATGCTAAGGCAGATAATTCATGGATGTGAATTTCTGCAAAATCATATAAGACATTTTTATCAATTTACAATGCCAGACTATGTACAGATTGAAGTTAATCCAGCAGATGAAGGACGTGAAAGAAAGTATAAGTTGCCTAGTGATACTAATAAAAGGTTAAGTGAGCATTACAAAGAAGCATTCAAATACAGTAGAGATGCTCATAAAATGCTAGCTCTTTTAGGGGGGAAAGCTCCTCACAATCATGGGATTTTCGTAGGAGGTGCAACATCTAATATTGATGCTACAAAAATAATTGAACTTAAGTCTATATTATATTCTATTAAAGATTTTATTAATAATATTATGTTAGAAGATATAAGTGCAATATCAAAGTATTATTTGGAAGACTTTGAAAATGGAAAAGGGTATGGTAATTTTTTAAGTTATGGAGCTTTTGATGAGTATCTAAATGAACCTATGATTTATGTAAAAAGCGGAGTGTTTATTAACAATGTAAAAAAAAGTTTTGATAGAAATAAGATAAATGAAGATATTACTCATTCTTATTATTCAAATATAAAGAAAAATCTAGATGAAGATAATAATTTTGAAGCAGACACAAGTAAGAAAGATGCTTATAGTTGGGTTAAAGCAGCAAGATATGATGGCATTCCTATGGAAGTAGGCCCATTAGCAAGAATGTGGATATCTGGAGAATACATTAATGGAATATCAACTTTAGATAGGACTATTGCAAGAATTTTAGAAGCAAAAAAAATATGTAATATAGTTGAGGATCTTATAAATAAATTAGAAGTTACAGTAAATTCACAAGAAAAGTGGGAAGTTTCAGAAGTGGCTAATGGGGTAGGACTTAGAGATACTTCAAGAGGAGCTTTAGCACATTGGATAACTATAGAAAATAAAAAGATAAAAAATTATACAATAATAACTCCATCAGGATGGAACTTATCGCCAACAGACTCTAAAGGTAATAAGGGGGTTATAGAAAGAGCATTAATTGGGACTTATGTGGAAGATGTTAAAAATCCAGTTGAAGTTGGTCGTGTAGTAAGATCCTTTGATCCTTGTGTTTCGTGCGCCACTCATATAATAAGCGACAAATTCAAGGACTTTAGTATAAGGGTTGTATGATGATTAAGGTTATAGCAATAGGAAATACATTGATGAGTGATGATGGGATTGCAATTAAGGTAGTTGATAATATTCATGAAGATTTAGAGAAACTGGGGATAAAGTGTGTAAAAGCTGAAACTGATTTTAATTTTGCACTAGATAATATAGAATGTGGAGATTTTATATTTATTGTAGATAGTACATTATTTAATTTAAATTGTGGACAAATTACGCAAATTTCTTTAAACAAAGTGGATAAATATTCAAAACATTTGCTTTCTGCTCATAATATGAATCTAATATGGTTAATTAACAATATGGGCGTAGATGTAAAAGGAATAATTTTAGGAATAGAGATCCATGATATTAAATTTGGCATAAAAATTTCAGATGGATTGGAAAGAAAATTTTCTGAAATATGTAATGCGGTTTTTAGAATAATTAAGGAGAAAAGTTTGGAATGTTATAAGGAAGGAAAAAGTAATGCATGAGGCATCTATAGCTTTTGAGATATATAAAATAGTTGATGAAAATATAAAAAACTACAATCTTAAAAATGTAATCTCAATATCTATCGTAGTTGGAAATTACAATGGAATAAACGAAAGTTCACTTAAATTTGCATTTAAGGCAATAAGTAAAGGAACAATTTGTGATGGGGCAAAAATAGTAATAAAGCCAGTTAAAGGTTTTGAATTATTAATTGAAGGGATAGAGGGGGAAGAGTATGAAGAGCATAGCAGTACAGAAAAGGATATTACAATCTAACACTGAATTCGCAGATAATAATAGGAAGCTGCTAATGGAAAAAGGTATATTTACTATGAATATATTTGGATCACCTGGTTCTGGAAAAACTTCAATGCTTGAAAAAATAATAAAGACATTAAAAGATAAAATATCACTAGCAGTAATCGAGGGCGATTTATATACAACTAGGGATGGCGAGAGAATTGAAAAGTATGGAATTCCTGTTGTTCAAGTCAATACCTGTGGAGCATGTCATTTAGATGCATCTATGATAGAAAAATCGATTAAGGCTTTGGATATAGATAAGCTAGATTTGATTCTTATAGAAAATGTAGGAAATTTAGTTTGTCCTGCATCATATGATTTAGGGGAAAATAGTAGAATGACAGTATTAAGCATAGCAGAGGGAAATGATAAGCCGCTTAAATATCCATTTATTTTTCAACAATCAGATGTTGTAGTGTTAAATAAGGTAGATATTTTGAATTTTACTGATTTTGATTTAGATGAATTTTATAAAGATATTTACTCTCTAAATAAAGATATAAAAATTTTTGAGATATCAGCTAGAACTGGAGAAGGGATAATAGATTTATGTAATTACTTTGTAGGAAAAGTTCTAGATAAAACTCAATAATAGTATTAGTGTTTAAAAAATGTGAATTTATTTATAAAAACATCACAGCTTCGTGATGTTTTTTCTTTTTATGAGTCATAATAAATAAACTATTAAGTATATGATAATAGAAGATTTTGATTCTAGGAGAGTGCAGTGCGGTGGTTAGAAAATATATATTAGTAACTGGGTTAGTACAAGGAATAGGTTTTAGACCTTATATATATAAAATAGCATTAAAAAACAATTTGAAGGGTTTTGTTAAAAATAGTAATGTTGGTGTAATAATCGATATTGAAGGAGAAAAAAGTTCTATAGGAAATTTTCTTTATCAATTGAAAGAAGGAGGACCAGAAGCTTTAAGTATAGATAAAATAGTAATAGAAGATAAAGAATTAATTAATTATAAAGTATTTAAAATAGAAAAAAGTTCAAAGGAAAGTAGAGGAATTACTTTTATATCACCTGATTTAGGAACTTGCAAGGAATGTTATAAAGAAATAATGAATAAAGAAAATAAGAGATATATGTATCCATTTACTAACTGTACAAAATGTGGACCAAGGTACTCTATAATTAAATCACTTCCTTATGATAGATTTGCAACAACTATGAATTTTTTTAATATGTGTAATGAGTGCAATGAAGAATATAAAAACATATTAAACAGGAGATTTCATGCAGAAAGTAATTGCTGTGCCATTTGTGGACCTAAGTTGCAACTAATAGATAATGAAGGAAGGGTAGTGAATACTTTAAATCCTATTGAAGAGGTTATTAAGTTTCTTAAGGAAGATAAGATTATATCAATTAAAGGTATAGGAGGATTTCATTTAGTTTGTAACGGAAAAAGTGAAAATACAATTGAACTTCTTAGAAAAAGAAAGTATAGAGAGAGAAAGCCTTTTGCCGTAATGATTAAGGATATCGAAACTGTAAAAAAATACTGCTATTTATCAAAAGAAGAAGAGAAGATATTATCAAGTAATAAAAGACCAATAGTGGTATTGGATACAATTGAAGATAGGTTACCTTTAAATATAGCTCCAGGAAATAATACGTTAGGAGTTATGTTGCCATACTCTCCTATACATTACTTGCTTTTTCAAAAAGAGTTAGAAGTACTAGTTATGACAAGTGCAAATCTTAATGGAATGCCTATAGTATATAAAAATGAAGATGCTATTAGTCAATTATCTGAAATAGTGGACTATCATCTTATTAATAATAGAGAAATATATAATGCAATAGATGATTCTGTAGTTAGAGTTATCTTAGGAGAAGAAAGAGTAATTAGGAGAGGAAGAGGCTATTCGCCAACATATTTAAAAGGAGATGGATTTAAGGAAAGTATAAGTTTAGGTTCTTATTTGAAAAACAATTTTTGCCTAGTTACTAAAGAAAATATAATCTTAAGCCAATATATAGGTAATTTAGATAATGTAGAAACCTTAAAAAGATATTATATGTCAATAAGAAATTTATCTGGTATCTATAATGCAAAACCAGAATTAATAGTATATGATTTTCATCCAGGTGGCTTTTCAAAGGGCTATTTAAAAACATTTAAAGGGAAAAAAATTGGAGTTTATCATCATCATGCACATTTAGCAAGTGTTCTTTTTGAGAATAGAGAAAAGGGTAAAGTTATAGGAGTAGCTTATGATGGATCAGGCTTTGGTGAGGATGGAGCAATATGGGGAGGAGAATTTTTAATAGTTGATTGCAAAAAATTTAGTAGAGTTGGGCATTTAAATTCGGTGCAGATGCCAGGAGGCGATAAAGCTGTGAAAGAACCAGTTAGAATGGCTATTTCATATCTTTATAAGACGTATAAAAACAAGATAGATGAAGTGCTAAA
This sequence comes from Clostridium sp. HBUAS56017, assembly GCF_007115085.1. Classification (NCBI taxonomy): domain Bacteria; kingdom Bacillati; phylum Bacillota; class Clostridia; order Eubacteriales; family Clostridiaceae; genus Clostridium; species Clostridium sp. HBUAS56017. Next base: position 20,858 of record NZ_SULK01000011.1, read on the forward strand.
TTTAATTAATTTTAATCTTATTGAAAAAAAATATATACAAATTATAAGAAAAAACATAAACTGTCCTAAAACATCCAGTATGGGAAGGCTTTTTGATGCAGTATCCTATTTATTAGGTTTCAATAGAAATGTTACTTATGAGGGAGAGGCTGCAATATATTTAGAGAATATATCTATAGCTGGTGTAGTAGAGAGTTATTATTTTGACATAGATTTAAAAAATCAAAAGTATATTATTAATACAGATAAAATTATTATAGGAGTAATTGAAGATATAAAGAAGCAAATCAAACCGGGGATAATTTCTAGAAAATTTCACAATACGATAATAAAGTTAACATTAGAATTATGTTTACAAATATCAAATGTCAATAAAATAAAAAAAGTTGCTCTTAGTGGAGGGGTATTCCAAAATAAAATACTTCTTGAGGGGGTATATAATGCTTTAAAACAGAATGGATTTATAGTTTATATTAATAAGCAAGTTCCTTGTAATGATGGGGGGATTTCTTTGGGTCAAATAGTAATAGCAAATGCAAGGGAGATGGAATAATTGTGTATTGCAGTTCCTTTAGAAGTAATTAAGTTATGTGAAGGCAATGAGGCAATAGTACATTATAAAGGAGTGAGTATGAAAGTGAATATAGGTCTTTTAGAAAATGTGGTTTTAGGAGATATTTTACTTGTACATGCAGGGTGTGCTATAGAGAAACTAAATAAAAAAGAGGGGAAGAAGACACAAGAGTTGTTTGATGAATTACCTATTTTTGAAGAAGGCTATATATGGAATGCTTAAAAATAAATAGAGAAATAAGGATAATGGAGGTTTGTGGCACTCATACCTTAGCTATTTTGAGAAGTGGGATAAGAAATATTATACCTAATAATATAAAGATAGTTAGTGGACCAGGATGTCCAGTATGTGTAACAAATCAAGGATATATAGATGCTTGTATTGAGCTAAGTAAAAGGGAAAATATAATTATTACAACTTTTGGGGATATGATTAACGTACCTGGAACTAATAGCTCACTAAAGGTTGAAAGAGCATTAGGTAATGATATTAGAATACTGTATTCACCGTTAGATGCAATAAATACTGCTAAAAAGAATCCAGACAAAGAAGTTGTATTTTTAGCTATTGGGTTTGAAACTACAGCACCATTAATTGCTCTCGCTATAGAAAAAGCAAAGATAGAAAATTTAAAGAATTTTAGCGTGTTTTGTGGTGTGAAAACAATGCCACAAGTAATTAGAATGCTAATAGAAGATGAAAAAGTTAATATTGATGGTATCATTTGTCCAGGTAATGTAAGTACTATAATCGGAGGAGACTCTTTTAAGTTCATTAGCAAAGAGTTAAGCATACCAGCAGTTATAGCAGGATTTGAAAATAGAGATGTTATTGCAGCTATATATTTACTTATAGATATGCTAAAGAAAAATGAGTGTGGAGTTACAAATATCTACAGAAGGTTTGTGAAAGCTGAAGGTAATAAAAAGGCAAAAGAGATAATGAATAAAGTTTTCATCCCTTCTGATTCTTTATGGAGAGGTCTTGGACTTATAAAAAATAGTGGTTTGGAGATTAGAGAAACATACAGTGATTATGATGTAAAAGTTAAGTTCAATATAAAAATAGAAGATTCCCCTTTAGTTAAAGGATGCATATGCGGAGATATATTAAAAGGAGAAAAATCTCCGGAAAATTGTATGCTTTTTGGGAATATGTGTAGTCCTAATAGCCCAGTTGGAGTTTGTATGGTATCTCGGGAGGGAGCCTGCAAAATATATTATCAATATATAAATAATTATTAGAAAGGGGTTTGTAGAATGGATATTATAACTTTATCACATGGTAGCGGAGGAAAAAGTACTCATGATTTGATTAAGAAAATATTCTATAAATATTTTCATAATGAAATACTTTTACAGCAAGGAGATTCTGGTATAGTGGATAAGTTAAATGGTAAGATAGCTATTACTACAGATTCATATGTAATAAAACCGCTATTTTTTCAAGGAGGGGATATTGGTAAGTTATCAATATGTGGGACAGTAAATGATTTAGCTGTTAGTGGAGCAAGGCCACTTTATATTAGTGTTGGATTTATTATAGAAGAAGGAATGAAAATTAGTGAACTTGAAAGAATTGTTGAGTCTATGGCTAAAACAGCAGAAAGTTGCAATGTAAAGATAGTTACTGGAGATTCGAAAGTTGTGGAAAGAGGAAAAGGTGACAAACTTTATATTAATACTGCAGGTGTAGGTATTGTTGAAAATAGTTTTGACATATCAGGAAGATCAATAAATGAGGGAGATAAGATTATTGTAAATGGAACTTTAGGGGATCACGGGATAACAATACTTTGCGAAAGAGAAGAATTGAATTTTAAAACTCAAATAGAAAGTGATTGTAATGCGTTATATCCTTTAGTTCAAGATATTTTAAGTGTTACTAAGAAAGTTAAATTCATGAGGGATATTACGAGAGGAGGGTTAGCTACTATACTTAATGAGATAATTAAGGAAAGAAAGCTAGGGGTAGTATTAAAAGAAAATTCTATTCCAGTTAATGACGAGGTTAATGTAGTTTGTGAAATGTTGGGATTTAATCCTCTCTTTATAGCTAATGAAGGGAAATTGGTTGTTGTGGTTTCTAAAGAAGAGGCGCATGATGTACTTAGGATAATGAGAAGTAATCCATTAGGTAAAAATGCTGCAATTATAGGAGAAGTAATTCAAGATAATGCTGAGAAAGTTTATTTAAATACTAAAATCCATGGAACAAGGATTTTAGGTATGCTGGAAGATGATCTTATACCTAGAATATGTTAATAATCATTAATAAAAGTGTTGAAGAGCAAATAATCTTCAGCACTTTTTATTTATTATCTGCTTTAAAATGTAAATAATATTTGATATAAATGAAGTTAGAGTATTGAACACTTTGGAATATTATTACATTGATTCTAGAAATGTTAGCGCTTACAATATACTTAAATGTAATTAAAATGGGAACAATTAAATTGGGGATATTAAGCAAAATAGAAATCTAATAAAACTTATAATGGACAGAGGAGAAAATTGGGGCTATGAATAAAATTAAATATAAATTTATAACATGTAAGGATAGAGAATTTGATCAAGTAATTGATTTAAGATTTTCTATACTTTTTGAGCCATATAATATTATTGAGAAATATGATTATGATAAATTAGATGAAATAAGTTTCCATTTAGTAGCATTAAGTGGAGATAGAGTTGTAGCTTATTCGAGGATGACAAATATAAATGGAAAAGGTAAGATTACCAATGTTGTTGTTAGTTCTAATTTTATTAATAAAGGAATTGGATTAGAAATGATGAAAAGGCACATTAGTAATGCAAAAAAAAACAATATAGATTATTTATATTTAAATGCTAGATTGGATACTATTGATTTTTATATAAAGGTTGGATTTAAATGTGATGGTTCAATAACTAGATCTGAAAAGAGTGGATTGGATTTACAAAGAATGTTTATTGAAAAAATATAAATTACTAAGGTTGAAAGAAGGATGTTAGATGAATGTTGGGAATGGGGTTATAAGTAAAATCAATAATCCATTTGTTTCTTTAAAACACAGAAATTTTAGATATTATTGGATAGGGATGTGTGTTTCACTTATAGGTACCTGGATGCAGAATATAGCTCAGCCTTGGCTTGCATATAGTTTGACAGATTCACCTTTTTTATTAAGTCTTATTGGAATTCTTCAATTTACTCCAATGTTGATTTTTTCATTATTTGCAGGGGTAATTATAGATAAGTTTTCCAAAAAGAAAATTCTTATATTTACTCAAATAACTTCCCTAATAATTACTCTTATACTTGCTATACTGGTTTGGAGTGGACAAGTTCAATACTGGCACATATTACTTATGGCCACGTTACTTGGAATCGTTAATACCTTAGATATGCCATCGAGACAGTCTTTTATTATAGAACTTGTAGGCAAGGAAGATTTGATGAATGCTATTGCATTAAATTCTATGGTTTTTAATGTAGCTAGAATTATAGGACCAGCAATTGCAGGAATAGTAATGGGATATTATGGTGTAAAGGTATGCTTTTTTGTGAATTCAATAAGTTTTGCAGCTGTTGTAGTAGGTTTATTTTTTATCAAAACCAAAGAGGTGGAAAGAAAGGTTAAAAGTGATACTAAGATAATAGATGAGATTAAAGATGGGCTTAAGTATATTTACAAACATAATATTCTTTTAAATACAATTATAGTTGTTTTTATTGTGGGGACATTTGCACCAAACTTTAGTGTACTTGTACCTGTATTTGCAAAAGAAATACTTAATCAAAATGAAGCTGGATTTGGTATTCTTATGTCTTTTATGGGGATGGGATCATTTATTGGAGCTATGTTTATTGCAACATTAAGTAAATTAGGACCAAAGAAGATTTTCATTTATGTAGTACCACTAATTGTAGGAGGATTTTTAATTTTCACTGGAATAAGTAGTGCTTATATACTGACAGGGATTTTTCTTGCATTTACTGGATTCTTTTTTATTTGTTTTAGCTCTAGTGCAAATTCAACTTTGCAGCTTAATGCAAGAAATGAGTATAGGGGAAGAGTAATGAGCGTATATACTTTAGTTTTTGCTGGATCTACTCCTATAGGAAATTTCTACGCAGGAGTTATTACAGAAACTTTTGATGCAAGAATAGGTTTTATAGCTTGTGGTTCTATAATAATTATGTTAATGATTTTATTATTTATATTTAGATTAAAGAGAAGAAGAAGTGATTAAATTTAAATTAGATATGATATACTAATTTATGAAGTTTATAGTATAAAATAGGAGAAAATTATAGATGGAAAATAAAATAAAATTAACGACTCCAAGGTATCAACAAATAGCAACTGATATTGCGTCCAAAATAGCAGAGGGGCATTATAAGGTTGGAGATAAAATTTATGCTAGATCTTCTTTAGCTAGTCAGTATGGAGTTTCATCAGAAACGGCAAGAAGAGCAATTTGTGTTTTAGATGATTTAGATATTGTTGATACAACAAAAGGTAGTGGTGTAATCATAAAATCATATGAAAATGCTATTAAATTTATTAGGCAGTATGATAATCTTCAAACTATTGATAGTTTAAAGAAAAATATAATTGAAAGTGTAAATAAACAGAAGAAAGAATTAGATTATTTTAGTAATGTTCTTTCAGATTTAGTAGACAAAACAGATAGATTTCGTTCAACTAACCCATTTATTCCATTTGAGATTGAAATTACAGCTGAAACACCATATTTGAATAAGTCAGCAGCAGATATAAATTTTTGGCATAATACAGCTGCTACTATTATAGCAATAAAAAGAAATGGTAATTTGTTGATGTCGCCAGGGCCATATGCAAGTTTTTGTGAAAATGATGTATTTTATTTTATAGGTGATAAAGATTGTCTTGAGAGAGTTCAAAAATTCTTATTTTTAGAGAAATAATTTAAATTATTAAACATCTTAATTATTACTTTTATAAGTGTAATTAAGGTGTTTTTTTATTTAGAAAAATTAAGTGAGATTTGACAAAAGTAACAACTTAATGTTATCGTTAAGTTGTTACTTATGAAAGGGGGCAATAAAATTGATTAAATTTAAAAATGTTACGAAGAAATTCAAAAATAGTACAGTTTTATCTGATATTTCCTTTGAAATTGAGAAAGGACAACTAGTGGCAATCATAGGGGGGAGTGGTTGTGGAAAAACAACAACCTTAAAAATGATTAATAAACTTATAAAAATGACATCAGGGCAAATTTATATAAATGGACAAGATATAAATGATAAAGACGTTATAGAACTAAGAAGAAATATAGGATATGTCATTCAACAAACTGGATTGTTTCCTCATATGACTATAAAAGAAAACATTGAATTAATCTCTAAAATAAAAAAAGAAGATACTAAAAAAATCACACAAAGAACATACGAACTTATGGATATGGTCGGTTTAGATAGTGAAAAGTTTCTTAATAGATATCCAACAGAACTTAGTGGAGGACAACAACAAAGGGTTGGTGTAGCAAGAGCATTTGCTACAGATCCAGATATTATATTGATGGACGAGCCGTTTTCAGCTCTAGATCCGATAACTAGAAATGGATTGCAAGATGAACTTATAAATCTTCAATCGAAAATGAAAAAGACCATAGTCTTTGTAACGCATGATATGGATGAGGCTGTCAAATTGGCTGATAAGATATGCATCATGCATAAAGGAAAGATAGTACAATATGATACTCCTGAAAATATTTTAAAGAATCCAATTAATGAATTTGTATCAGAGTTCGTAGGAAGAAAGAGGATTTGGGGTTCTCCAGAATTTATTAAAGCTGAAGATATTATGATAGAAAATCCAGTAACCTGTCAAAGTAATTTATCTTTATTTAAATGTATTGAGAAGATGAGATCTTCTAAAGTTGATACTCTTATGGTGGTTGAAGATAAATCTAAGAAGCTTGAGGGTATTATTAAGGCAAAGGATATACGACTTAGTAGTGATAAGACTACTGAGGTTAATAATATAATTAACAAAGAGTTTCTATATGCTAATCCTAAAGATACTTTAATTGATATTTTAAATATGATTAATGATAATGATATATCAAATGTACCTGTATTAAACGAGGAAGGAGTACTAGTTGGGTTGATAACAAAAAGTAGCCTTGTTACAACTCTTAGTGATCCATATATTAAGGAGGATGTGTAGTATGAATTTCTTTGAATATTTTTTTGAAAATAAGTCGCAAATATTTTCACTTACTATTGAGCATATTCAGCTTACTTTTATTTCAGTTGCAATAGCTATTTTAATTGGTGTTCCACTAGGGATATTTATATGTTATATAAAAAAATTAAACAAGCCTATACTTGGAGCAGCTAATGTAGTTCAGGCAATTCCTAGCATGGCATTATTAGGATTTGCTATACCATTTTTAGGAATAGGTACGCTTCCTGCAATTGTCACCGTTGTTTTATATTCATTGTTACCAATTATTAAAAATACTTATACAGGGATAGATAGTATTAATGAACAAACTATTGAAGCAGCAAAAGGAATTGGTCTTACAAAGTTTCAAGTTCTTACGAAGATTCAAATTCCTTTAGCGTTACCGGTTATAATGGCTGGTGTTCGTATTTCAGCTGTTACAGCTGTAGGGTTAATGACCATGTCAGCATTTATTGGAGCTGGAGGATTAGGATATTTAGTATTTTCAGGTATAAGAACTGTAAATACAAATCAAATTCTAGCTGGTGCTATACCTGCATGTATTCTTGCACTATTTGTAGATTTTTTAGCATCACTTGTTGAAAAACTTGTAACTCCAATTAGTTTACAAAAAGTGAGTAATACAGATTTTGCAAGATTAAAAAAGCAAAAAAGGAGGAACAAAAGCATCTTAGCTATATCTGCAATGGCAGTTTTAGGGATATTTATTTTTACATCTTTAACAAATAGAGTTGAAAGCAGTAAAGTTATAACAATAGGAAGCAAAGATTTCACTGAACAACATATTATTTCTAATATGATAGCTGATGTTATTGAAAATAAAACTGATATTAAAGTTAATAGAAAAATAAATTTAGGTGGAACACAAGTTTGTTTTGGAGCTATGAAGTCAGGAGACATAGATATGTATGTTGATTATAGCGGAACTATTTATGGAGATGTATTGAAGTATGAACCTATTAGTGATGTTGATAAAGTATATAACGTTGCAAAAGATGACTTGAAAAATAAATATAATATTGAGACTTTAAAGCAAATGGGATTTAATAATACGTATACTTTAAGTGTTACAAAAGAAACAGCTGAAAAGTACAACTTAAAAAATATAAGTGATCTATCTAATATTACTAGTAATTTGAAAGTTGGAACTACTTTAGAATTTTTAAATAGAGCTGATGGACTACCTGGTATTTCTAAAACCTATAATCTGAATTTTAAAGATACTATTGGTCTAGATGGGTCCCCACGTTATACGGCACTATTAAATAAAGAGGTTGATATTGTAGATGCATTTTCTACTGATGGACTTCTTAAAAAATTTAATTTAGTTTCATTAGATGATGATAAGAAATTTTTTCCTCCATATTATGCCACACCAATAATTAGAGAAGAAATTTTAGAAAAACACCCTGAAATTCAACCGTTGATTGAGGAATTAGGGGATACTTTAACTAATGATGTTATGAGGGAGTTAAATTACAAAGTTGATGAACTTCAAATGGAGCCAGATGTTGTAGCACAGGAATTTTTAAAAGAACATGGATTGATTTAATTGAAGGTTTGTTTATAATATAGAAAAAGGCCCCTACAAAAAGGGGCTTTTTAATTATAATGTTTTATAAATTGCACCAAGCCTATCAACTTCATCATCAGCAAAGCCATATACTCCAGCAATAGCATATCCTTTTGGAGCTGTAAAAGTTTTAACTTCATCTTTGGTGCCACCTTCTAATACATGTCCTAAATTGGTAGTTAGCTTAATATAGGAAATTCTATTTGTTCCGAAAGTGCTTTTTTGAGCTTTAGAAAGTTCCATTGATGTTATATATTCATTTTTACCTAGAACAAGTTCTTTATAAGTACCACCTGTTCCACCAGCTTGAGCTACAGTGTTATTGTAGGTAAAAGCTATGGAATCAAGACGTGATCCACTTCTAATAGCAATTTTAGTTGGCATACTATTCTTCATCTTTTCACTAAAGCTAAATCCAGTACCACCTGCTCCGCCGAAGGTTTCACTCATTTGAATTTCTTTATTAAGTGAGTATTTAAATGTTGTAGTAATAGGGTAATGGTCAGAAAGTTGATTACCACTGGCATCAGTAAATTCTTTTTCAAGAAGTGCATAGCTTGTAGCAGTTAAGTTAACATTTTTACCACTTCTGTAGAATATTTTATCAACCACCTCATTGTTTGGGCCATTTCTGTGAGCTGTGTCCATCAAAGCATCACCATCTTGAGGTACGTTACCATTTCTAATGAGTTGAATCCATGCATCTGTTAATCTACATTTTTTAACAACAGCATCCTCAAAGTTATCACCAGCTCTTGTATAACGTGAGTTAGTGTCACCTATAACAATAACAGCTTTTCCAGTTGAACGTTCGTTTATAAGGGAAGCAAGTTGTTCCATGTTTGAACGTCTAGCCTTAAGAGAACCTTCATCAGTGTCAGCATCTGCGTGAATATCATAAATATCAACAAAGTAACCAGGTTCAATTTCCATAGAAGAATATAAGATTCCTTTTGGTGTCATTTGATCTGCACCATGTGTTATAACCCCATAAGAGTCTTTCCACTTATAGCGTGTTGTTTCATAAAGAGGGAAGCGAGACATAAAGTTCATCCCATCACCCGTTGGGACATTACCACTTGTAGGGGTTAAGTAAGGAAGTGTAATCTTTGATGTTAAATCATTATGATAGGCAAAATCTTCTTGAACACTAACGAGATCATAGTTATTTAATAGTGGACTCATTAAACGAGTATTTGCACTTGGATTACTGCTAGAAAGCATCGCTGGCAACCCAGCTACATTTAGAGATAGAACTTTAAATGTTTTATCCGATTCATAAGCTTGTGCAGTTATTTTTGTTATAGGTAGTATAAATGTAACAGCTAGAATTGCAGCTGTTAGCATTGATGTGAATTTTGTTTTACGTAATAAATTCATTATAATTCCTCCTCAAATTATTTTTGATCCAATATTAATCCATATATGTATTAAAATTTGGAAATATAAAACAATAGTACAGTATCTATTTAGTTAAGTCTATACAATATTGGATAATTTATCGTTAAATGGTAGTAAATTTATCTTAAAATAAAGTTAAAAAAGTTATCTTATTATCTATGTGATAAAGTCACAGATGAAAAGAGATATATGGGTTAAACTAAAATAAAAGAAGAAAAAGATTGTTAAAAAGTTAATTATATAAGTTTTAATAATAAGGAGAGTTACTATGGCTAAAAGAATTATTATAGTAGGTGGAGTTGCAGGAGGAGCATCAACTGCAGCAAGACTTAGAAGATTAGATGAAAATGCAGAAATAATTATGTTTGAAAAGGGTGAATATATATCTTTTGCTAATTGTGGTCTTCCGTATTATATAGGAGAGACAATTAAGGAAAGAGATAATTTAATTGTTCAGACAGTAGAAGAAATGAGTGGGAAATTTAATTTAGATATAAGAAATCTAAGTGAAGTTATCAATATAGATAAAGAAAATAAAAAAGTTACTGTAAAAAATTATAAAACAGGAGATATTTATGAAGAAAATTATGATGTGCTAGTTCTATCACCAGGTGCAAGTCCAATAAGACCAGGAATTTCAGGTATTGATGAATGTGATAATTTATTTACACTTAGAAATATTCCAGATACAGATAAGATAAAAGATTATGTCGATAATCATAAACCTAAAAATGCAGTTGTTATAGGTGGAGGATTCATAGGTCTTGAAATGGCTGAAAATCTCTATGAAAGAGGGATAGATGTTACTCTAGTAGAAGCTAGTGAACAAGTTATGGCTCCTTTAGATATAGAGATGGTAAGTATAATTCATGAGCATTTAATAGACAAAAATGTAGAGCTAATTTTAAAAGATGGAGTAAAAGCATTTAAAAATAAAGGTAGAAAAGTGGTATTAAATAGTGGTAAAGAAATAAGTGCAGATATGATTGTATTGTCTATAGGAGTAAGGCCTGAAATTACAATAGCTAAGGAAGCTAATTTAAAGTTAAATGATAGAGGTGCTATTGTAATTGATAAATATATGAAGACATCTGATGAAAATATTTATGCATTAGGTGATGCTGTAGAAGTTATGGATTTTGTAAACAAAAAACCTACAATGATTCCATTAGCTTGGCCTGCAAACAGACAAGGAAGAATAGTTGCAGATAATATTTGTGGAAGAAATTCTGAGTATAAAGGTACTCTTGGTTCATCAGTTTCAAAAGTATTTGATTATACTGTAGCTACAACTGGAAACAATGAAAAAACTCTAAAAAGACTAGGAATTAATTATAAAACTATTCATATTCACCCAGGATCACATGCAGGATATTACCCAGGCTCTTTTCCTATAGCATTAAAAATGATATTTGATCCTAAGACTGGGAATATATTTGGAGCCCAAGGGGTAGGCATGGATGGAGTTGAAAAGCGAATAGATATAATAGCTACAGCAATAAAAGGTAATCTTAATGTTTATGATTTACAAGATATTGAAGTGTGCTATGCACCACCATATAATTCAGCAAAAGATCCAGTAAATATGTTAGGATATTATGCTTCGAATATAATGGAAGGTCTTGTAGAGACAATTCAGTGGCATGAGGTAGATAAAATTGATAAAGAAAAATCAATAATATTAGATGTGAGAGAAGAATTTGAGCTTGTTACAGGGAAAATTGATAACTCCATGCATATTCCTCTTGGAAAACTTCGAGATAGGTTAGATCAAATACCAAAAGATAAAAATATTTATGTTACGTGTCAAGTTGGTTTAAGAGGATATGTTGCTTCACAAATATTGAAGCAACATGGAATAAATGCTATTAATGTGGATGGAGGTATAAAAACATACTCCTATGTAAAAAGAGCTGAAGAAAGTATAGGAAATCAGCAGATAAAAAATAAAAAACTAAATGAAGAGGTAGCAGTTATGGATTTAGAGGATTTAGATATAACAGAGATAAATGCAAAGGTAAGTTTAAATGCTTGTGGACTTCAATGTCCGGGGCCAATAAGGAGAGTTTTTGAAGAAATAAATAAAATGGAAGATGGAGAAGTTCTTGAAGTTAAGGCTAGTGACCCTGGTTTCAGTAAGGATATTAAATCATGGTGTGAGAAAACTAATAATTTCTTATTAAAATCAGAATTTAATAAGAATGAAAAAGCTTTTGTAGCTTATGTACAAAAGGGAACAAATAAAAAAGAAACTGGTAATGCAGTAGTAGCAGCTGAAAAAAATGGTGCAACCTTAGTTGTATTTAGCGGCGATTTAGATAAAGCTATAGCTTCATTTATAATTGCTACAGGAGCTGCTTCTATGGGAAAAGAAGTAACTATGTTCTTCACTTTTTGGGGTCTTAATATATTGAAAAGCAAAAATAAGCCAAAGGTTAACAAAGATTCCATGGAAAAGATGTTTGATATGATGTTACCATCACATCCTGGTAAGTTGCCATTATCTCAAATGAATATGATGGGAATGGGATCTGCTATGATAAAACAAATAATGAAAAAGCATAATGTTGATGACTTAGAAACATTAATAGAAAATGCTATTAAAATGGGAGTTAAAGTTGCTGCATGTGCTATGAGTATGGAACTTATGGGAATTAAGGAAGAAGAATTTATTGATGGAGTTGAAATTGGTGGAGTTGCTTCATATTTAGGAGCTACTGAAGATTCAGGATTAAACTTATTTATTTAATATTAAAAAGTAAATTTTTATTTATAAAAATACCGTATTTTTAGGCAATACGGTATTTTTTGTGTATTAAGTTATTCTATTCACTTGAAGCATTTACTGTTAATACTTTTATTCCTTTATCCTTTATTTGTTTAATTTCTTTTTCGTCAGCATTTGAATCAGTAACTAAATAAGATATTCTATTAATTTCACCAACTAGAAAGTTGTGATTTTTACCTACTTTTGAGTTGTCAGCCAAAATTATTGTTGAACCAGTACATTTTTTTAACATCATTGAATTAATAGTTGTTTCTTGAAGTACACAAGTGCTAATTCCTAAGTTAGCACTTATGCCACTAACTCCAAGAAAACATTTATCTGCGGAAATTTTAGATATCAGTTGCGCAGCATAATCTCCAACCATGCAAAGTTTTTTTCTGCTAACTTCACCTCCAGTTAGAATTAAATCAATATTGGGACTAGTTGATATTTGAAGTGCTTTCCCATTATTAGTGACTACAGTAACATGTTTATCTTCTAAATATTCAAGTATTAGAAGAGCTGTAGAACTAGAGTTTATGAATATTATATCACCATCTTCTATTAATTCAGCTGCACGCTTAGCTATTGAATGTTTAAGTGATAAATATTCTTCAGTAGAATGATTGAATGAAGGATCATCATCTAATTCTTTTGATATAAGTTTTGCACCTCCATAAAACTTTTCAACTATTCCATTTTGTTCAAATAGTTGTAAATCTCTTCGTATAGTTATTGGAGAAACTCCTAATTTTTTTGAAAGGTCATCTATTTTCACTGTTTCATTATCTTTTAAATATTGTAGTATGAGTTGTTGTCTTTTAGATACCAAACTATTACTGTTTTTCATAATTATTCACAAATCCTCCTAACTTTTAAGATAAACTTATTAATTGATTTTCAGTGATTTATCATTAAAAATGTCTCTTTATTTATATTATATATATATATATGGAAAAAATCAATCAAAAGACTCGAAAAAATGATTAACTAAAAGAACAATGAACTTAAAAAGGCTTTTTATGTTCATTTTATGAACTTTTTTATGAAAAAAGTGAGCTTTTTGATAAAAAACTATTGATTAATGTTCAGGAATAAGTTATTATTAACATAAAGAAAACGATAACAATTAATTTTATGAACGATTCGTTCGCTGAATGAGTTGTTTAAATAAACATTAAACAAAGCAACTGAGTTTTAAGGAGGAATTTAATATGGGAAAAATTAATGAAATTACTAGAGAATCATGGATATTAAGTACATTTCCAGAATGGGGAACATGGCTTAATGAAGAAATAGAACAAGAAGTGGTTAAACCAGGTACATTTGCAATGTGGTGGTTAGGATGTACAGGTATATGGGTTAAATCTGAAGGAAATGCAAATTTTTGTATAGACTTATGGGTTAATAGTGGAAAGAAAACAAAGGCGAATCCGCTAATGAAATCTCAACATCAACATCAAAGAATGATTGGTTGTAAAGCGATGCAGCCAAATTTAAGAAATTCAGTTTGTGTAATTGATCCTTTTGCAATTAAAGAAGTAGATGCTATTTTAGCAACTCATGATCATAGTGATCATATTGATGCAAATGTTGCAGCTGCGGTAATGCAAAATTGCTCTTCAGATGTAAAATTTATAGGACCAGAAGCTTGTGTTGAGCTTTGGAAAAAATGGGGAGTTCCAGCTGAAAGGTGTATTGCTGTGAAACCAGGTGATGTTATAAAAATTAAGGATACAGAAATAGTAGCACTTGATTCTTTTGATAGAACAGAACTTGTTACAGCACCACAAGGAGTTACTCTAAAGGATAGAATGCCACAAGATATGGACAAGCTAGCTGTAAATTATCTTATAAAGACTCCAGGTGGAAATTTGTATCATAGTGGAGATTCTCACTATTCAAATTATTACGCAAAGCATGGGAATGAGCATAAAATAGATGTTGCGTTAGGTTCATATGGAGAGAATCCAAGGGGAATGACAGATAAAATGACTTCTGTAGATATGTTAAGAATGGCTGAATGTTTAAATACAAAAGTAGTTATTCCATTTCATCATGATATTTGGACAAACTTCATGGCAGATCCAAAAGAAATAATTGTATTGTGGAATATGAAAAGGGATAGACTAAAATATCAATTCAAACCATTCATTTGGGAAGTTGGAGGAAAGTTTGTTTATCCAAATGATAAAGATAATATGGAATATCATCATGATAGAGGATTCCATGATGCATTTGCAATAGAACCAGATCTACCATTTAGATCATTACTATAATAAAAGGATACCCTATTATTTTTGGAGGTGAGGATTTTGTTCAAAGAATTATTGGAGAAAAAAAGATATTCCTTTCATGAGGGATTTGATAATTGGGAAGATGCTGTTAAAGCAGCAGTAGAACCTCTTATTGAGGAAGGGGTAGCTTTACCAGAGTATGTTGATGAAATTATTAATTCAGTTAAAAAGCATGGGCCATATATTGTTATAGCACCAAATATCTGTATACCACATGCACAAGAAGGAAAAGGTGTTAATGATACAGCAATTTGCTTTATGAAAACAGATAAACCAGTTCATTTTAGCGATGATCCAGAACATGATGCACAACTGTTTTTTGTATTAGCTTCAACAGATAATGAAAAGCATATGAAAAATCTTATGCAATTAGTTGAATTTATTGAAGATGAAAATATTGTTAAAAGATTGTTGGAATCACATTGTTATGATGATATTAAAGACTTAGTTTAAAATAAAAGAGCGTTAATTAAGGAAAAATGTGCTTTCAAAGATTAAGTAGTAGCATAGTATCAGATGTTAATTTTGAAAGCACATAATATATCATTATTTAAATAATCAGAAAATTAAAAAATTGGAGGGTGTGAACATGGATATAATATTAATGGGCTGGAACTTTTTCCAGACAAATATTCTTACTCAACCGGCATTTTTCATAGGATTTATAGTATTAATTGGATATTTATTGTTAGGTAAGCCAATATATGATGCTATAGCAGGTTTTATTAAAGCTACAGTTGGTTATTTAATATTAAATGTTGCAGCGGGAGGATTAGTTAGTAACTTTAGACCAATATTAGCAGGACTTAAAGATAGGTTCAACTTAACAGCAGCAGTAATAGACCCGTACTTTGGTCAAACGGCAGCACAAACTGCTATAGAAAAAGCAGGAAGATCATTTTCGCTTATGATGATAGTTTTACTTATAGCATTTATATTTAACATTATCTTAGTGCTACTTAGAAAATGGACTAAAGTTCGTACTGTATTTATAACAGGTCATATAATGGTTCAACAATCTTCTACAGCTTTATGGATGGTATTGTTCTGTTTCCCTGGTATTCCAGATATGAAAGCAGTAATATTATTAGGTTTATTACTTGGAACTTATTGGTCAATTTCTTCTAACCTTACAGTTGAAGCAACTCAAGAATTAACTGAAGGCGGTGGATTTGCAATTGGACATCAACAAATGTTTGGTGTTTGGTTAACAGATAAAGTTGCTAAAAAGTTTGGGAATAAAGGAAAGAAAATAGAAGATTTAAAACTTCCAGGATTTCTTTCAATCTTTAATGATAACGTTGTAGCAACAGGTATTTTAATGATGGTTTTCTTTGGTGTAATAATGGGTATACTAGGAACAGATTTGATGCATGAAATAGATAAAGGATTTGCAGCAAATAGAAATTTTGGATTCTACATAATGGAAAAATCTTTAAACTTTGCAGTTTACTTAAGCATATTACAGCTTGGTGTAAGAATGTTCGTTTCAGAACTTACTGTATCATTCCAAGGTATTTCTAATAAAATATTACCAGGTTCAGTTCCAGCAGTTGATTGTGCAGCAGTATATGGATTTGGTCATGCTAATGCTATAACAATTGGATTCATATTTGGAGCATTAGGGCAACTACTTATAATATTAGGTCTTGTTGTATTCAAAAGCCCAGTATTAATAATCACTGGATTCGTACCAGTGTTCTTCGATAATGCAACTTTTGCAGTGTTCGCAAATAAAAGAGGTGGACTAAAGGCAGCTATGATTATTCCATTCATATCAGGAATGATCCAAGTTGCGGGAGGAGCATTTGCAGCATACTTCTTCCAAACAGCACAATTTGGTGGATGGCATGGAAACTTTGACTGGGATACAGTATGGCCAGTAATTGGAGTATTTATGAAATATGGTGGATATTTTGGGGTTGCTGCAGCTATTTTAGCAATGCTTGCTATACCACAACTTCAATATAGAAAAAATAAAAAACATTACTTTACAGTTACTGAAGATTATGAAGCATATGCAAATGATATGGTTAAAGAAAATTAATATTAATAAATGTAGGAGGGATTAGTTATGTTAAAGGTAATTGCAGCTTGTGGAAATGGAATGGGTTCAAGTCAAATAATTAAAATGAAAATTGAAAAGGTATTCAAAAAGTTAAAAATAGATGTTCAAATTCATCATACTAGTGTTGGAGAAGCAAAAACTCAGGCATCTAGCTACGATGTGGTATTTTGTTCGGAAGCATTAAAAAATAATTTTGCCCAAGCAGAAAAATCAGGAACAATAATTATTGGACTTAAAAATCTTTTATCTGAACAAGAAATTGAACAAAAAATAGCTGAAAATATAGTTGATAAAAAATAGAGAAGATACTTTGTAGGATTTATTGAAATATATATGTATTTTAATAAATCCTACAAATTTAATGAGGTGAATGGATATATGAAAATAGTAAAAAAACATTTGGATGAAATGTTCCGCGCATATGCAGCAAGTTCAATAGAAATCGATGGTCAATTACAATTGTTAGTAGCATCTGAAGAAAAAGGACATCCTTGCTATTCGTATAGTGGAAAAGATTTTAATCATCGACATACAGTTTGGGATAATGGTGGAGGATGTATGTCAATTATTCCAATTCCTAATCGAAAGAATGAATTTTTAGCTGTTCGTGATTTTTATTTAAAGGAAACTCCAAGTAGTGCTCGCTTAGTATGGGGACATTTAGTAGATGGAGAATGGGTAACTGAGACAGTTGCAAAGTTACCATATTTACATCGTTTTGATGTGTGGGATGTTGATGGAGAAATTTATGTTGTATGTGCAACTATAGCTGATGAAAAAGCTTCAAAAGATGACTGGAGCCATCCAGGAACAATATATTATGCTAAGTTATCACAAGTGCCAACTGATGGATTGGAACTTAAGGTTCTTAAGGATGGATTGTTTAAAAATCATGGATATACTCGTCATATGGTTGATGGTAAATCATGTGGGACTTTTGGATGTGATCAAGGAGTATTTGAAGTTATTCCTCACAAAGATAGTGAATGGGAAGTTAAGCATCTGATGGATGGACAAGTTAGTGAAGTTGCTTGGTGTGATTTAGATAATGATGGTAAAGATGAATTGATGACCATTGAACCATTCCATGGAAATTCAATAAAGATTTATAAACTTATAGATGGGAAATATACTGAAATTTATTCTTATCCATATGAAATAGATTTTGCTCATACATTAGTAGGAACAACACTTTGTGGCATTCCAAGTTTTGTTGGTGGTGTAAGACGCAAAGAGGCGGAGTTGTTTTATATACAGTGGGTTGATGGAAAATGCCAAGAGACAATTATTGAAAAAGGTGTTGGTCCAGCTAATGTTGCCATAATAAATTTAGAGGATTGTGATTTGATAGTATCAGCTAATCATACTGATAATAAAGCAGCAGTGTATACAATAACAAGAGAATAAAATTAAACTTTTTAAAACAAATAGTTTAGAGATTTATAGAGTGGAGTGAATAATATGTTAGAAGATTTAAAGAAAAAAGTATATGAAGCAAATAAGCTTCTTCCAAAATATAAATTGATAACATTTACTTGGGGAAATGTTTCAGCAATTGATAGAGAATCTGGACTTATTGTCATTAAGCCTTCAGGTGTTGAGTATGACGATATGACTGCTGATAATATGGTGGTTGTAGATCTTGAAGGTAAAGTGGTTGAAGGAAAATTAAATCCTTCATCAGATACACCAACTCACGTAAAATTATATAAAGATTTTAGAAATATAGGAGGAGTAGTGCATACACATTCTAGGTGGGCAACAATTTTTGCTCAGGCAGGAAAGGGAATAAGTGCTTATGGTACTACTCAAGCTGACTACTTCTATGGACAGATTCCTTGCACTAGAGATATGACTAAAGTGGAAATAGAAAATAATTATGAATATAATACTGGAGTTGTAATTAGTGAAACTTTTAAAGGATTGAATCCCAATCAAATGCCAGCAGTATTAGTGAAAAATCATGGGCCTTTCACATGGGGAAAAGATGCTTTTGATGCAGTTCATAATGCGGTTGTATTAGAAGAAGTAGCGATGATGGCTTTTAATACGGAAATAATTACAAATTCCTCAGTAAATTCAATGCCTAAGAGTTTATTAGATAAGCACTTTATGAGAAAACATGGACCAAACGCATATTATGGACAAAAAAATATTGAAGGGTAAGGTAGGTAATTAATATGAAGGATTATATGTTAGGACTTTATGAAAAATCAATGCCTAACCAGTTAACTTGGAAAGAAAAATTATCATGCGCTAAAGAATCAGGTTTTGATTTTCTTGAAATAAGTGTAGATGAAACAGATGAGAAACTTAGTAGGTTAGATATGTCAAAAGAAGAAAGGCTTGAAATTGTTAAGGCGATGATGGAAACTAGCCTTCCTATAAGAACTATGTGTCTTAGTGGACATAGAAAATATCCTTTAGGTAGTAGTGATGAAAATGTTAGAAATCGTGGACTTGAAATAATGGAAAAGGCAATCGACTTAGCTTGTGATTTAGGAGTAAGAATAATTCAGATAGCAGGATATGATGTGTATTATGAAGAATCAACAGGAGAAACTAGAGAATTATTTAAAAGAAATTTAGCTGAATGTGTTAAAATTGCAGGTAAAAAAGGAGTGATTTTAGCCTTTGAAACTATGGAAACAGAATTTATGAATACTGTAGAAAAAGCAATGAATTATGTTAATTCAATAAAATCTCCTTATCTTCAAGTTTATCCTGATTGTGGAAATATGAAAAATGCTTCACTTTTATATAATACAAGTGTTACTGATGATATTAAAAAAGGTGAAGGACATATTAGTGCAATGCATTTAAAAGAAACTGTTCCAGGAAAGTTTAGAGAAATCCCTTTTGGAACTGGGCATGTGGATTTTGAAGAAATAATTAAAACCGCATGGTTAATTGGGGTAAGAAAATATGTTGCAGAGTTTTGGTATGTTGGAAACGATAATTGGAGAGAAGAAATAATTAAAGCAAGAAAATTTATGGACAAGCATTTTTATGAATCTTTGAAGGATGTGAAATAATATTAAAAAATGACTGTAGAAAAGTAAGTTATCTACAGTCATTTTTTTATTTGCTGAATGCTTTTATATTATTACTAATACCATTATTTTTAAATAGGTCAGAGCCAACAACCAATAAATCTGCTCCAGCGTTTAAAATATCTTTATAATTTGAAGATTTCACACCACCATCTACACTGATATTAAAAGATAAATTTAAGTCTTCTTTAAGTGATTTAAGTTCATTAATTTTATCTAAAGTAAATGGAATAAATGATTGTCCACCAAATCCAGGATTAACGCTCATAATTAGAACTAAATCAACATCATGAATTATATGTTTAAGTGAACTTATTGGGGTAGCTGGATTTATTGCGATACCTGCTTTAATGTTATAAGATTTTATCTGTTGTATTAATCTATGTAAGTGGTGATTCCCCTCATAATGTACTGTAATAATATCTGCTCCATAATCTACAAATTCTTTAATAAAATTAGATGGATTATTAATCATAAGGTGTACATCTAAAGTTAGTTTAGTTGAAGATCTTATTGCTTGCAAAATGGGAAAACCAAAAGAAATATTAGGAACAAATTGGCCGTCCATTATATCTATATGAATAGTTTCTATATTATTGTTTTCAAGTTCTTGTATTTGAGAACCTAGATTTAAAAAATCAGCTGAGAGAACAGAAGGTAAAATTTTTTTCATAGTTAAAACTCCTTTTTAATAATTATTTTGATATTGAAGTAGTTTATGTATTGTTTTATCATCAGTTATTAAAGTTTTTATATAACCACCCCTTAAAGCTCCTAAAAGCGCTTTAGATTTATTTTCTCCACTAGCTATACATATTACATTTTCAATATTTTTCAAATCATCTAGTTCAAGACCAATTAATTTTTTATCAATATCTAGATCAATCTTGTTTCCGTTTATGTCAATAAAATGTGCACATATATGACCTACAGCACCTTTTGATTGAAGATGATGTCTAGTATAGCTATTTAGATAGCCGCGCCATAAGGTGGTCTCTGATTCATTATCAACAGTGCCAAGTCCGGTAAGTACAATATTTGAGTGTTTAGCTAAGTTTAATGTATCAGCTATTATTGGATCTTTAATTAGGGTTTCTTTAGAAGTTATATCTTCAACATAAAGAGGGGCATACAAATAGTGATATTTTCCGCCATAAGTTTGGGCAATTCTTCTAGTTAAATCTATTGCATCTATTTCAGGATTGTTTTTAGAAGCAGCCCCCATAATTTGAACAACTGTTAGTGGAATATTTTTATTATTGTTTAAGAAATTTATAGTGTTAAAAATAGTTTTACCCCAAGATACTCCTAGTATAGTATCTTTATCTATAATATTTTCTAAGTAGTATGCTCCAAGTCTTCCGAGTTTAGAAAGAATTTCGTTACTAGAAGAGTTTTTAGTATTAAGGACACGAATATCTTTTAAATTAAACATATTTGTAATCTGATCTTCTAAATCAATATCTCTTTCCCA